>JAAYJJ010000116.1 GCA_012522985.1 Aliarcobacter butzleri | reverse complement strand
CCCTATCATCTCTCCCATTGCCGCCATTTTGGATTGTTGGAGTAACATTTGCTCTCTATTTGTATTAAGCTCTTCTTGTATCTCTTGGTTTATAACATTTCCAAAGATATTAGCCAAAGGCTTAAGTAAATATGAGTAGTTTTCATCTAATAAGTTTTTATTATCACTAAACTCCAATATAAGTGCTGCTAATCTTTCATCTTTATGAAATATAGGTATTACTACCATAGACTTAATTCTATCCTCTTTTGCCAATTTACAGTGAACAAATCTATCTTCTTCTTTTAGATTATTGATAAAAAATAGCTCTTTTCTATTGATTTTTAAAATATTATCTATTGTTTTACATTTCTTACAGATATTTGCATATTTACAAACAGTTCCTAAAACATACTCTTTTTTAATAAATTTCGACTCTGGTACAAATGTAAGCAATGAGATTTTTTGAGCTTTTAATGCCTTTTTAATAAGTTTTAAAGCACTATGTACCTGATCATTAAATTCATCTTGATTGATAAACTTAGCAGAACAAGATGCTATTAATTTATCATGAAAGTTTCTTATTTTTATCTCTTTATCTCTTTGTTTGATCTTTTCTATCATAGAGACAAAAGAAGAAGCAAAAGATTTAAGAGTTATATCACTTGTCTCTATTTTCAAATCTATATCATAATGATTATCTTTTATAGCCTTTGTAGCATCAAATAATCTTTGTATAGGATTTAAGATATCTAAACTTATTACAAAATAAAGCACAGGTATAATTATTATAAATGATATAAATACAGATATAAGCATTATTAAGATACCATCTTTAAGAAGTAGATTAAACTCATCTTTTGAAACAGCATTTAGTATATATATAGTATCACCATTAAATACAAATTGATCACTCTTTATAAACTTATCACCTACTTCTATCAACTCATCAAAATCATTTATATTAAAGTTATTTTTAATATAGTCAAAACCTTTATTGTCAAAAATAATATCAAATGTAGTTTTTGTTTTTTGAGCGATTGCTTTAATATATGAATCATCTACAAATCTCTCTAGCTTTAAGTGTCCTAAAAGTTTATCATCTCTATAAATCTTCACATATTTAGCTATCACCAAAAACTTATTTTCATTTATCTCTTTATACTCTATCTTATATTGCTCAAAGTTATCTTGGTTATTAATAAAACTTTGCTCTAGTTTAACATCTGCTATAAGATCTACTTTTTTATAATTTGTAGGACTTAACCCTTCACTTTTACCATCTTTAAAGATTCCTATAGCCTCTTTTTTGCCTATTGTATCACTTACTAACATATGACTTACTAATCTACCCTCTTTATCATACAAAGTATAGCTTAAATTATTAAGTAAAGTTATTTTATTGGAAATATGTTCTAAAAGATCTTTTTTCATACCATTAAAGATATCATTTGAAGTATTGTTTTGATCCATATAATTATCTATTATAAAAAGTGAAGCTACTACCCTAGAATCATTTTTAATCTTATCACAAATAGAATCATTTTGTATAATAAGAGTATTAAGTTCATTTTTTATAATAGATTGTGAAAGCTTGATTTTTTCAAAAACATAAGATTTATTGTAGTTATACATATAGTAGTATTGAAATATACCTGTTATTTCTAAAGTAAATATTATTGTTAGCACAAGTGCTAACAAAAACTTTGCTCTAATACTACTACTTTTGAACATTTTAACCTACTATGCTAAAAGCCTCTTGAAGATCAAGCCTACCTTCATAAAAGGCTTTTCCTACTATAACACCACTTATTTTACCACTATTTTTACAAGCTTTTATATCTTCTATGTCTTTTACTCCACCACTTGCTATAGTATCTAAATTACTAGCATCTGCTATAGTTTCAGTAAATCCTACATTTACTCCACAAAGCATACCATCTTTGCTTATATCGGTACAAATTATAGCTTCAACTCCAGCATCAGCAAACTGCTTGGCTAAAGTGATAGCTTTTATACTACTTAGCTCTGCCCATCCTTCAACTGCAACCATACCATCAACAGCATCTATACCAACTGCTATTGGATATTTTTTTGCCATAGACTTAACAAAATGGGGATCTTTTAGAGCAATAGAGCCTAGTATTAACCTATCAACACCAAGCTCAAGATACATTTTTATAGTATCTTCATCTCTTATACCACCACCTAATTCTATTTTGAGATTGCAATTTTCTCTTATCTTTTTAATCTGCTCTAGGTTTGCTGGTTCACCCTTAAAAGCACCATTAAGATCTACTATATGTACCCATTTGCTTCCTAGCTCTTCAAATCTTTTTGCTACTTGCCACGGTTCATCGCTATATATTTTAGCACTATCCATAACACCTTTTGTAAGCCTAACTGCTTTGCCATCTTTTAGATCTATAGCTGGTAAAATATCCATAAAAAACCCTCTTATAATACAATTTAATCTTTATTATACACTAAATATCTAAAAATACAAATTATACAAATAGCTAAATAGTCAAAAATTAAATATATCTCAAAAATTAGAGTTTTGCATCACTTAATACTATACCAAATAATACATTACAATCATACTTTTTTAAAGTCTCCTTTGCTTCAAGCATAGTGCTACCAGTTGTAATTATATCATCAACTAAAATCACATTTTGGTTTTTCTTACCACTATATATAAAATCTCTTTTATTTTGTTTTCTAAATTCTAGTGATTTTCCTGCATATTTGATCTTATTTTGTGCTTTTAGTATATTGTAGTAGGGTTTAATATAGGGTGATTTTAGGCTCTTTGTTAATAATGCAGTATGTGAAAAAAACTTTCCAACCCTATCATCTATAGCTATAGCCAAAAGATTTGATTCAAATTCAAAGTTTTTTGCAAACTTAACAAAAGAGTGTTGTAAAAGGATTTTATATATTCTATCACCAAAAAAGTGATATTTAGCATTTAAAAGCTCTTGTATTTCACTATGTTTATAAAAGCTATAAACTTTAAATCCATCTTCAAGCTCTCTTGTAAACAAAGAAGCTTGAAGAAGATTATTTTGACAAGTTTGACATATGATATTCCATGATAATCTTTGACAAACTATACATCTCATTAGTCTATTTTCAATACCGCCATAAAAGCCTCTTGAGGTACATCTACTTTTCCTATAGATTTCATACGTTTTTTACCCTCTTTTTGCTTTTCTAAAAGCTTTCTTTTTCTTGTTATATCACCACCATAACACTTTGCAGTAACATTTTTACCCATAGATTTCACTGTTTCTCTAGCTATTATAGTATTACCAATACTAGCTTGAATAGCTACTTCAAAAAGTTGCCTTGGAATAAGCTCTTTTAGTTGAGCTACAAAATCTCTTCCTTTGCTTTGAGCTTTACTTTTTGGTACTATGATAGATAGTGCATCTACTATATCTCCAGCTACTCTAACATCAAGCTTTACAAGATCTCCTTCTTTATATCCAATAGGCTCATAATCAAAACTTGCATAACCCTTTGTAGAGCTTTTTAGCTTATCATAAAAATCCATAATTATCTCATTTAAAGGTAGTTCATACTCTAATAAGACTCTTTTACCTAGATAATCCATCTTTTTTTGAATACCTCTTTTATCATTTAAAAGCTTTATCATATTACCCAAAAACTCATCTGGAACTAAAATAGTTGATCTTACATAAGGCTCTAAAATCTTTTCTATACTATTTGGACTAGGTAGCTCACTTGGATTTTGTATCTCTATTTCACTTCCATCAGTCATCACTACCTTATATACAACTGTAGGTGCAGTAGCTATTAAGTCTAGGTTAAACTCTCGCTCTAACCTTTCTTTGATAACTTCCATATGAAGCATACCCAAAAATCCAGTTCTAAATCCACTCCCTAGAGCATGTGAGCTTTCTGGCTCATATGTTATAGAGCTATCATTTAGTTTGAGTTTACTCAAAGCCTCTCTTAGATCTTCAAATTTATCAGTTTCTATAGGATAAAGTCCTGCAAAAACAAAGCTTTTAGCTGGTTCAAACCCATCTATAGGAGATGCTGTAGGAGTTTTATTATCAGTCATAGTATCACCTACGGCTATAGCATCTACACTCTTTAGCCCAAGAACTACTATACCAATCTCTCCTGTTTTTATCTCATTTGTTTCAGTTCTTCTTATAGGATGTGGATACATCAAAGAGATCACCTGATGAGCTGCACCTGTACCCATAACTCTTATCATTTGTCCCTTTTTGATAGATCCATCATAGACTCTAACAAGAGCTAAAGCACCTAAATAGTTATCAAACCAACTATCATAAATAAGAGCCTTTGTTGGAGCATTTTCATCTCCACTTGGAGCTGGGATCCTATCTACTATAGAGTCTATAAGATCTCTTACACCAAGTCCTGTTTTTGCACTTATTAGATTGTTTTCAGTACAATCAAGCCCAATAGCCTCTTCAACTTCACTTAAAACTCTATCTGGATCTGCTGATGGAAGATCTATTTTATTTACTACAGGCAAAAGAGTAAGATCATTATCTAGTGCAATATAGACATTTGCTATAGTTTGAGCCTCAACTCCTTGAGTACTATCAACTATAAGTAAAGCTCCCTCACTTGAAGCCAAACTTCTACTTACCTCATAACTAAAATCAACATGCCCTGGGGTATCTATAAGGTTTAGCACATATTCTTGCCCATCTTTTGTGTAATTTAGCCTTACACTTTGGGCTTTGATGGTTATGCCTCTTTCTTTTTCTATATCCATATTGTCCATAACTCTAGATGTCATCTCTCTATCACTTATAGCTGAACACTCTTGTATAATCCTATCAGCCAAAGTTGATTTACCATGATCTATATGGGCTATAATACTAAAATTTCTAATATTTTTTTGCAACTAAATTCCTTAAATAATCTATAATACTCTACGATTTTCTACAATAATTGAACATAACATTTATTGACTCATTGTCATGTATTTTTTTGATAGTTTTTGCCATTATACCACTAGCTGTTAAAACTGTTATTTTTGGATGGCTCTGTTTTAGAGGAATAGTATCAGAGATTACAAGCTCATCTAAAGCCTCGCTATTAAGTCTTTCATAAGCTGGACCACTTAAAACCCCATGAGTACAACATGCCATAACTGATGTAGCACCTCTAGCTTTTAAAATCTCTGCTGCTTTTACCAAAGTCCCAGCAGTATCAACTATATCATCAAGCATTATTACATCTTTGCCCTCAACTTCACCTATGATATTCATAACTTCACATTGATTTGCTTTTTCTCTTTTTTTATCTACTATTACTAGATCATACCCTAGTTGCTCTGCATAGCTTCTAGCTCTTGCTACTCCACCAATATCAGGACTTGCTATAATAGGGTTTTTAAGATTTTTTGCCTTAATATACTCTACAAATATCATACTCCCTAGTAGATGATCAACAGGGATTGAAAAGAAACCTTGAATTTGTGCTGCATGTAAATCTATAGTAATTACTCTATCAACTCCAGCAGTCTCTAGCATATCTGCTACAAGTTTTGCACTTATTGGCACTCTAGGAGCTGCTTTTCTATCTTGTCTTGCATATCCAAAATATGGAATAACTGCATTGATTGTTCCTGCACTACTTCTTTTGAACGCATCTACTATTATAAGTAACTCCATAAGGTTGTCATTTGTTGGTGCACAAGTTGGTTGAATAATAAATATATCATTCCCTCTTACACTTTTGGTAATACTTACATTTATCTCACCATCACTAAATCTATTTACCTGAACATCAGCTATCTCTTTGCCTAAAGCATCAGCAACCTTTTTTGCAAACTCTGGATTTGCTGTACCACTTACTATCTCATATCTATCCACAATATATCCTTTAAGTTAGGAATTAAATCTAAAATTTATGTTATTTTATCACAATTTGTATTAAAAGCTTATTAACATTGTAAGAATAACTTAATATACCAAAATACCCCTAAATAGCACCTCTTATATCAACCACTCCAAAATATTTTTTACTCTGATTTCAAGCTTATCATCTATAATTTTACTACTTTTATCTTCAGTTAAAATAGTACATTTTACATTTTCAAGGTTTAGTTCATCTATAGTTTTTTGAAAAACTGCTAGTTCTCTACTCTTTGTTTTGTCATTTTCTAAAGATTTTGAAACTTGTATAAGCTCTATTATTTGGTTGTTTTTTACTACAACAAAATCAACTTCAAGGCTATTTTGTGTCTTGTAATAGTATATGTCAAAACCTTTTCTAATAAGCTCTAAAGCCACAATAGTTTCAAGATTTGCACCCTTGTATTTTAGATTTGCTACTCTATAAAGATTTGACAAGCCTAAATCTGCACTATAATATTTTTTATCATTTAAATTTTGTTTTCTTAAAGAGTAATCAAACTTTCTTATTTCAAAAACCATATAAGCATTTTTTAGATATTCAAGATAGTCTCTTGCCATATCAAAAGAGATATTAAAGCTATTTTTTATCTTTGTAATACTTTGAATAATACCACTATTACTTAATAAAAATGCTGCTAACTCTTCAAGTGTATCAAAACTTTTTAGCTTATATCTAGCAACAATATCATTTAAAAGAATGCTCTCTTTATAGGTATTTAGTAACTCTTTTTTATAATTTTTCTCATAATCCAAAACTTTTGGAAAAGCTCCAAAATCCAAATACTCTTCAAAGGCTCTATTTATATCTATTTTTTTATCCACAAAATCAAGTTTTGAAGCTATTTTTATCTCTTTAAAGTGTAAAAACTCTTTAAAACTAAGTGGAAACACTTCCACACTTATATATCTTCCACTTAAACTTGTAGCTATTTCACCACTTAGCATTGATGAGTTTGAACCTGTTATTACAATATTTGAAAGCTTTAATTCATACTCTTTATTTACCCATTTTTCCCAAAAAGGTACATTTTGTATCTCATCTAAAAATATATATGGTTTTGCTTGTGGGTTTAAATACTCTAAATATGTATCTTTTATCTTTTGTAAAAACTCTACATTTAAGTGGTTTATAAATCTTGGATCTTCAAGGTTTATAAACAATATATCATTTTTGCTTACACCTTGTTTGATTAGTTTTTTTATTTGATTTAATAAAAGTGTAGATTTTCCACATCTTCTAATGCCTTTTAAAACTAAAATCTCATCATTTTTTATAAAAGAAGATATTTTATCATCATAAAAATCTCTTGAAAAAGTTTTTGGTAAATCTTTGTTCCAGTAGTTCCATTCATTTAATACTTCTAAAATCTCTAGCTTTTCCATACGATTTCCTTTTAAATTGTATGTTGTATCATACAATTTATTAACTTATTGTATGTTTAAACATGTAATTTTGTTTTCTTAGAAAATGATATTTCTTTAAATCAATCACTATTTACCAATAACAAATTACTAATAATCATTTACAATCCATCAACCCCTACTATCTCTCCAGATCCTACAATCATATCATCTATATAGATAACACCATATTGTCCACAAGCTACTCCAAAAGCTTCATCATATAAGCTTATATAAGCTTTATCATCTTTTATTACTATCCTGCACTTATAGCCTTCATTTCTATATCTTAACTTGATAGTTGCTTCAAACTCTTTATCTTCTATAAACATATTAAGTCTAGATAAAACTACATTTTTAACAGCCAATCTATCCCTTGTTCCTACTTCTATAGTATTATCTTTTGGATTTGTTTTTAGTACAAAGTGTGGATCATGAGCACCATGGACACTAAAACCTCTTCTTTTACCTATGGTATAATGCATATATCCTTTATGTTTACCTACTATTTTACCATCTTTTATTACATCGCCCTCTTTATCTACATTGATATGTTTACTTAAGATATCAGTATAAACAGTAGGAACAAAACAGATCTCTTGAGACTCTTTTTTTTGTGCTATATTTTTAAAGTTGGGTATTGTTTTTCCAAGAGCAATAATATCTTCTTTTTTATACTCACTTAGTGGAAAAATAAGCATAGGAATCACATCTTTATTTATTTGAGCTAGAAAATAACTTTGATCTTAGCTTTTATCATCAGCACTATAGATATATTTTCCATCTGTTTTAGCATAATGTCCTGTAGCAAGTCTATTTATACCCAAACTCTTAGCAAAATCAGCCATAGCACCAAATTTGATAAGCCTATTACAAACTACACATGGATTTGGTGTTATACCATCTTTATAGCTTGTTACAAAGTAGTTATATACCTCTTTTTCAAAAAGTTTTTCTATATCTAAAATATGATATTTGATCCCTAGATAGTTTGATACTTTTGCTATAGCTTCAAGGTTATTTTTATGATAATCTTCATCTATACTATGAAGCTTCATATATACACCTTCTACCTCATACCCCATCTTTTGAAGTAGCATTGCACTTATACTAGAGTCTATTCCACCACTTAAACCTACAAGAACCTTTGGCTTTAGCTCCTTTGTTTGCTTGATTGGACTTTTTTTGATATTTGTTATTTCACTTAGAGGAATCATCACACTTTGCCTTTTTTTATATTGAGGATGTGGTACAATCAAATGTTTTTGATTGATTTTTTTATTTTTATATATTATAATATCAAGATCTAGCGTTCTTGGAGCATTTTTAAACTCATTTTTTCTATAAAATCTATTTTCTAGTTTTTGAGTAAGTTTAAGTAGTTCATTAGGGCTTAAATTTGTATCTAAAACAATAACTCCATTATAAAAATCATCTTGATCTACAAAACCAAAAGGTGGATTTTTAAGTAATATAGAAGTAGAAATCACTTTTATTTGTCTATTTTTTTTAAGCATTAATAATAACTTATTAAATCTACTCTTTACATCTCCTAAGTTCCCACCTATACCTAAAACTATATAGTCAAAAATATTTTTAACTTTTATTTTATTTGGAAAATTATATGTATAATATTGTATTAAATCTTGTGTTAGTACTTTTTTCATCAAACAACTATAAACCTCATTGACTTCAAATCAAACTATTGTTGAATATTACAAAGATTATGCTTAATCTATCACCTATAGATTAAGCATAATTAAAGCAACAATTCAATAAAATTAGTTACCAAAAATAATCATAACAATAGATAAATAACGAAAGGCTATTTATATGTCTAAATTCAATAACTTTATAGATTCTCTATCTACTGAAAGTAAGTTTCATTTCAATCAAGTAGTTGCACAAATTGGTTTTGTCCTTATAGCGGTAGTTGGG
>JAAYJJ010000013.1 GCA_012522985.1 Aliarcobacter butzleri | reverse complement strand
CACTTACTATATTGATTCTTTCTCTTTGAGCATTCATACCGCTTGTTGAGATATTGTATCCATCAAAAAAACCCATAATAGACCCCTTTTATTAGATTTGCATCTTAGTTATTTCTCTAAGAGAGTTGATTGCTTTATTTTTCACTTCCAAAGCAAGTTTCAAGCTAAGTTCAGCTTCTTCTATCCTTTGAACTGCTTCTTGGAGGTTTTTGGCACTTCCATTTGCAATAGATTGCATAGCATCATATCCTTGAACTTGTGTTTCATTAACCTCTAGCAAAGCTTTTTTTAGCATATTGTCAAAACTTCTATTTTGAACATCTGCTATACCTTGAGTTGGTTTTGCTATTTGATTTAAACTTAAATTATTTGATAAACTATCTATTCCTATCATCTCTTAGCTCCTTTTGTCTGCTTTTGTGAATCACTTTCTGCCTCTTTCATAACCAAATCAGCCAACATCTGCTCTATTTCAGATGCTTTTGAATAATACTCCATTTCGGCCTTTTTATTTTCAAGGCTAAAAAGCAATATTATCATTGATAACATCAAATAGGCTATTCCTTTTAGGGCTATTGTAATAACTATCATCCATACCAACATCTCCATAGGCGAATAATGATCAGCATTTAATACAAAAAATATTAAAGAAGCGAAAAACCCAACAGCTACATATAGCCGTAATATCCCGCTTCCAATAACGCTTTGAGAAAATCTCTCAATAATCATATCGCCATCATCCTTAAACTCTTTTTACCTAATATTTATTAATAAATTATCTACAATAACTTTAAGCTCCATTGAGTATAAATCATACTCAAACTCTCTTACAAAGAGTTTTCTAAGCCTACCTGTTGTTGCAATATTTTGTGACATAGAAACATTCCCTAGATATTTTACCATAAAATTACTATTAAGTCTATTTTTTTGTGCAAGATTTTTCATAGACTCCGTAATACTCATACCTACTTGATAACTTCTAGTATGATTAAATGCCAAAAATAACCTATCTTTTGTTGTACTTAACATCTTCATCAAAGCATATACATCAGTCAAAGCACTAGGATCAGTAGATGTAATAGCCAAAATATTTTGGCTAACTTCTAAAAACTCTTTTACATATTCGTTTAATCCTGCTCCTGTATCTATAATCAATATATCAAACTTATTTAAAGCTACAAGCTCTTTTACTAGCTTAGTAAAAACAAAACTACTAGTTTGAGAAGAGTACTCATATCCACTCTTACCTGCTATTAGACTTATATTTTTATATGGAGTTGGCAATATAATCTCTTCAAGAGTATCTACTTTGGCATCTATATAATCAAAAAAAGTAAGTTCAGGCTTCATATCAAACAATACATGCATATTAGCCAAGCCTATATCAGCATCTAAAATAGCCACTTTATATCCAAGTTCTGCTAGTAAATAAGAGATATTTGCACTAAATGTTGATTTACCAACGCCACCCTTACCAGATGTGATAGTTAAAATCTTTGTTTTTGACTCTTTTGTACCTTTTTTAGCCAAATCAATAAGATTTTTTGCTTGAGATGAAATATTACTAAACATCTCTACCTCGCTGGAATCTCTTGGTTTAAAAAGCAAGAGATAAGATAGTTTGCATCTGCTGGTATTAGATCATCTGGTACATTTTGTCCTACACTAAAATATGTTACAGATTTTTTGGTTTTATGTGCAAAAGAGATAAGATTTCCAAAACTTCTAGTCTCATCTAGCTTTGTAAATGTTAGATAACTAATACCTAGCTTTGAATAGTTTTTATAGATATCTTGTAAATCACTTTGTTTAATATTGGCTGGTAAAACGAGGTTTTTTTCTATAGAGATATCTTCTAAATGGCTTTGATATTCATTGATTAGGTCAATCTTATCTACATCATATTGACTACTTCCTGCTGTATCTATAAAGATATAATTACAATCTTTTAGCCTTATAATAGCCTCTATTAGCTCTTCTGGTTTTTTAACCACCTCTAAAGGAAGCCTCATAATAGTAGTATAAGCTCGAAGTTGCTCAATAGCTCCAACCCTAAAAGAATCAAGTGTAATAATACCAACTTTATAATCCATATCCATCTTATATGCACATCTTGCTGCTAGTTTTGCTATGGTAGTTGTTTTTCCTACCCCTGTTGGACCTACAAACATTACTATCTTTCTTTGGTTTTTACGTAAAGGAACTTCATGCTTTATTGGTATTATTCTTCTTAGTACAAGTTTAAAAAAATCTTTTATTTTTGCTGGATTTGTTTTAAGTGCTGGGGGAAGTTGCTGAATAGTCTTTTTCATAATAGTATAAGTCATCTCACTATCAAACTCATTTGCTTCAAAAAGATTATATATATCTACAAACTCTATAGGAATAACTAGATCATAAAGTTGGCTTTTAGGACTCCACAAAGACTTTTGGACATTTAAAATAGTCTCTTGCATCTTTAAAATTTCACTTTTAAAATCATAAAATTGTGCTATTAGTTCTGTGTGAGCTATATCTTCTGTTTGAGTTTTTTTAACCATTTTTTGTTTTGATATTTTTTGGTGTTTTTCAAATTCCTCTTCTAAAGCAACCACAACTTCATACATATCTTTACCATTACTCTTTTTATCTGCTATTTTTTTGGTTGATATTACTATAGCATCCTCACCGCACTCTTTTTGTGCATTTCTAAGTGCTTGAGTTGGAGTTTGTCCTAAAAATGAGAGCATATTCATTGTCCACCTCTCCCATCTTTAAATATTTTTTGTACACTTCCATCATGTTTTTTGATAGTGATATACTCATCAGTTTCATGTATTACCTCACCATCTGTTCTTATCTCCAAAGCTCCAAAGTTAAATATAATCTCTTTTTTTTCATACTCTTTTAGATCTTTTGTACAGATCATACTTCCTTCTTTTATATACTTTGATGCAAAATACTCTTTTTTATCTAGTAAGTTTAGATCAAAAACCTCACAATTTCTTGGTATTTGTGTAGAATTTATCTCTTTTATAATAAAATGCTCTTTTGTAACTATCTCTTTATAGCCTATATTTTGTTTGGCAAAACCTACTTTAACACCATATAGTTGTGTTAAACATAGAGCAAATATTATTAGATATTTCATTAAGCCTTTACCTCTATTACACTACTTCCATATTGAGTAATTATCTCATCAACTATCTCTTTATACATCTTTCTCACAGGCTCTACTATAGATCCTAATCTTGCATTTAACATATATAGTTTTTTAAGCTCTTCTTCTAGGGTATCCACACTATTTCTATATTGATTGACATCTTTGCCTTGTTGCAAAGCCTCTAAAAGAGCATGGTTAAGGTCTTCTTTTTTAGATGCTAGAACGTGCATTTTTTCTAGTTTTATCTCATTTCTATCTAGTAGTTTTTCATGTCTAGCACTTTTGATATCTTCCATATCTTCCAATATATGCTCTTGTAACTCTATCGTTTTTGTTATCATCTCTTGAATTAAATTTAAAACCATTATCTACCCTTTTATGATTTATTTACTGTTGGATTGTTTTCTATTAAAAACCTAAAGAGCATATCGCTTATTCCTAGAGTTCCACCTGTTGTTTTTGACATAGTCTCACTATACATACCTTTTATAATATCACTTCCTGCACCCTCTCCACCAATAGAAGATGATTTAAGTGAGATATCAAGAAGTTGTTGCATAAAAAACGACTCAAACTCATCACAAGCCTCTTTTAGTTGCTTTGCTTCATCTGTTTTTGGAACTTCTATATCTTTTATTGTTGATATACTATTTATATAACTCATAACTTACTCCAATCTATCAAAAAAGTTCTCTTTTGAAAAAACATCAAGTTGCTCTTTATCTGAAAAAAACCTTATCTCTACTCTTCTATTTTCACTAGCTACATCACTTTTTGGTTTATATGAAGCATAAGCCGATACTTTCAGCATAGCTGGATCTATTTTGTTTTTAATAAGCTCTTTTGCCACTGATATAGCTCTAAGAGCTGAAATATCCCAATTATCTCTAGGTATTTGTTCACTTTTATATCTACTTCTATCAGTATGCCCTATTATTTCCATCATAAAAGTATTTGGCATAGTTCTTATAATCCTTGCTAATTTAGCTACAAAGACTTTAGAGTGTGTATATCGTAGTTCATATTCATCATCATCAAAAAAGATATTTGTAGGTATATCCAAAACAAACTCATTTTTACCTTGGATTAACTCTACTTCAAGATTATTATCCATAATATCTACCTCTTGTGCTGAATAGTTTACCTCATCAACAATCTCTTCCATCTTCATAATCAACTGAAGTATCTCATTGTTTTCAGCCTCTTCTTCTGTTTGTACATCACTCACTTGTTTTGCTTCAGATAAAGCACTATTTTGCTCATCTATACTAGTAGTATAATCCAAAAAACCCATTGCTTTTTTCATAATGGTAAAATACTCTTCTACTTTTTGTTTATCCATAACCGCCATAGAAAGCAAAAGAATAAAAAACACTAGCAATAAAGACATCATATCTCCAAACTGCACCAACCATCCTGGTAAACATTTTGGACACTCTGGGCATTTGGACTTAGCCATATCTATTTATCCTCTAAAACTATTACAGAATTTAGTGACATCTTAATATTACCTATAGATTCATCTGATGATATCATAACTGCTCCCATAATAATAACATCACATGCTGTTGCTTCAACGCTATGTTTTTGTGCAAGTTTGCTTTCAAAAATACCAGAAATAAGATTTCCTATCAAAGCTCCATATAGAGTTGTAATCAAAGCAACAGCCATAGCAGGACCAACAGATGAAGGATCACTTAAGTTTGCAAGCATAGCTACAAGCCCAACCAAAGTACCAATCATACCCATAGAACCAGCTGTTCCACCAAGACTAGAGAGCATATTATGAATAACTACATGCCTTTTTTCCATATGCTCCATCTTAGTTTCAAGCAAAGATTGTATAAGCTCTGGTTTTGTTCCATCTATTATAAGTGAAAAAGCCTCTTTAAAAAAAGGATTTTTCTCCATCAAAACCTTCTCTTCAACACTCATAACACCATGTTTTTTCATCTCTGTAGCATAATAGACTATCTTCTCTATAAGTTCAGGCATAGGTTCTACTTGATTTTCTTTAAATGCTACTCTTAAAGCACTTCCCAATCTTTTGAGATCTTTAGCCTCAAATTGCCCCACTATAATCATAGCCGAACCACCAAAAACAATAAAAACAGATGGTATATCTATATATATACCAAGATTCACTCCACCAAAAAGTAAAGCTATAAAAAATATAACCCAAGCACCTACCAAACCAATTACGGTTGTTTTATCCATATACTATACCAACCCCAATTTTTTTAATCTACTCTTTTCATCACCTATATATTTAACCTTAAGTCCAAACTTACCCTCTACTACTACAGCCTCACCTTCTCCTACTTTTACACCATTGACCAAAATATCCAAAGGTTCATTTACCATCTGTTCAAGCTCTATTATCTCTCCAACATCCCATCTTAGGATATCTTTTAATAACAACACTTTAGTTCCTAATCTAACACTAAGTTTAAGTTTAATATCAAATAATAGTTTTAGATTACTTATAGAGTGTTCATCCAAATATGTATGAGCATTATTAGCTCCATTTTTTACTGTAGGTTGTACCATCTCTTGAGCCTTATTTATAGCTACACTTTTTTGTTCATCTACGCTTATCTCACCTCTTATTTGAGCAATATAAGGTTTGATTATCTCATCAAAGCTAATAAAAATAAAAAGTTCCTCATCATCAAGATCTAAAACTATTTTATATATATTTGGGTAACTCTTTATTTTATCGCCATTTTCTATACTAACACTACTAACTTCAGTTTTAACCTTGCCCAAATCATCAAAATCTTGAGCATTAATAGATGTTGCCATGCTACCACATATATTGGAGATTATCTCTTTTATAGCATCGCTTATCTCATCATCTAAGCTCTTCTTTAGCTCTCCCATACCACCAAGCATCAGATACTCAAACTTAGCTCCTGTAGTACTAGGAATAAAAAAGCTCCACGTAGAAGAGATATTTTTAAACTCAAACTTAGCTTCAACTAAAACAGAGCTTTCTATAGCACCATCATCAAATTTGGCAATATCTTTTATTGCTACCTTTTTAGCAAGTAGTTGCTCTATAGTATTACTTAACTCATTTTTTAATATATTACTTAAATCAGAAGCCAAAACCTTTATCCTTTATATTTATCTTAAGTTAGTCTATAGGCTTTATTAAAGCAGCTTTCAACTTCATCATATCATTTGTTAGATATTCGCTAGATTATACCACATTAAAGATAAAAAGTAAAATTCTTATTTGAGTTAATTAGTAGTTTTTAAGATATTCTTCAAATCCGCTTAATTCTATATCTATTAATGGATCATTAAAAGCTTGTTTAAAGTATTGACTTATAGAAGATAGTTTTAGTTCATTGATAAGCAAAACACCTGTTAAATAATCAGCATTTGGATCTTTTAGAAGACTTTTGATTAAAGATATATTTAAAATAGCCTCATTTGGCATACTTGCTTGTAAATAAGCTGCACCCAATAGAGAAAATGTATATTTATCTTCTAAATTATATGTATATTGTATCTTTTCCAGAATATCAATAGCCTCTTTAGGATCACCTAAATAGATCTCTTTTATAGCCTTTGCTCTTAGATATGTAGGATTTTTATTATCATAAATATCAAAATTTGCATGTGCTAACATACCTATACTTTTAAGAGCATCTATATAAAACTCTGTTATAATAAGTGGACCTTGTAAAAAGTTATTATTATATTGTATTGGAAATCTATCTTGAAGTCTTGAGATATATTGAAACTCATTTTCTCCATCTTTTTGTTTAAGCATACTCAATATATAGACAACTGGATCTTTGCTATGTTCATCAAGTAATCTACTATTTTGAGGAATACTCTTCTCTTTTTGCATAAGATCTAAAAACTCCATAGATTTAGCAAAAATAGAGTCATAATAAATCCCCTCTTTATTCTCTAGTTCTACTTGTGCAGATTGTCTAATCCCAAGCTTATAGACCATTTGTCCAAAATAGTTATATAATCCATCGTTTTTTAATATATTTGATTCTATATATTTTTTTTCACTTATCTCTTTATTGATTCTCTTAGCACTAAGTAGTGTCATAGAAGCAAAAAGCTTATTCCCAGGATTTAACATATATGCTTTTGAAAAATATTTATAAGCATTATGAAAATCAAAAATTTGAGCATAAGCTAAACCTAGATTATATAGTTCATATGATTTTGAGTTTGTTTTTACTAGTTGAGATAGCTTATATACTCTAATTATAGGATCTTCTTTGATATATTTTAAAAGTTCATTATTATACTTTAGCATATTTCCAAGTCTATTTAAACTTGTACTATTTTTGGCTATAAATCCCTTTGCAGTATCAAAAATAATCTCTTGTGTATCACTAAAGATATAAGGGGCAAAATAGAAAATAAAATCACTATTTCTATCTTCATCAAAATATTGTAGTTTTTGCAAATACTCTTTATTTGTCAATTTTTGTTTATTAACTACCAAATAAAAAGGAAACTCATAATTTGCTCTAAATCTTGCTCTATCTTGCTCTAAATGGCTTAGATTATCATTGAGTCTGCTTATTTTACCTGTTTTGAGATTTGAATATATTTTAAACCACAATATTTTTTCTTTTAACTCTGGGTTTAGAGTCTTTAAATCAGCTCTATCAAGGTAAATATCAGCTTGTTCAAAATCTCCTACTTTAAGATAGAGTAAAGCCTTTTTAAACTCATTTTCATAAGATATACTATTTTGAACCTCTAAAGCTTTTTCATACTGTTTTAAAATAATCAAAGTATCTACTAAAAGAGTTTTTGTTTGTTCATCAACTGTTTGTACTTTTTTAACTGTACTCATAATAGAGTCTAAATATTTATCATCATCACCTATTTGATATAGATAGTAACAAGCACTCATATAAGCATAAGATTCATCATAAACATTTTCTGGATTTTGATATATTTTTTCAAAATAGAGTTTTGCATTATCATACTCTTGTAAGTTATAATAAGCAATTGCTATATTTAAATAAGAAGGTACCTCTATAAAAGAGATTGTTTTTTCAAAAGCCTCAATAGCTTCAATATATTTCTTATCTTTCATTAAAGCTACTGCTTTATTGAACTCTATATTTAGCTCTATTTTACTTTGTGATTCTTTTAGGTTTTTATATTCAAACAATATCTCTGGTTGTGATTTGATTATATTTATGGGTGCTGAGTGCAGATACAAACAAGAAAAAGCACAAATAAGTAGTTTTTTCATCTTAGACCATTGTATTTACCTGAGCATATAACTCATCTATTCTATTTTGTAAGCTTGTAATTTTATGTTTTAACTCTGTATTTTCCAAAGTTAAGTTTTGTAGATCATCTCTTGCTGTTTGTAGGTTAAACTGTGTCTCTTCCAAGCTCCTAACAGAGCCTTTTATTTGTCTTTCACTTCTAGTAATCAAATCTTGAAGTTTTTTATTTTGCTCTTGTAGTAGCTCTTTTTCTTCATTGACTTTCTTGTACAAAGAGACATATACATTTTTACTAGCAAAAAAGTAGAGTGCCAAAACACCAAGAACTATCACAAGAACAAAATTTTCCAATAAAAACTCCAAAATAGCGTACTGGTATATTGATAATAGTAGCTAAAGCCTATATCAATATACCAATAACAAATATCTAACTATCGTTTAAGATTAATCAATGTATTCAAAAGCTCATCACTTGTTGTGATTGATTTAGCATTTGCTTCAAACGCCCTTTGAAAAACCATTAAGTTTACCAAAGATTCACTTAAATCTGCCGTTGATAGCTCTAGGGTTTTACCCTCTATTTTTGCTGTTTTATCATTGTTTATATTAAAAACTGGTTCACCTGATTCACTTGATTTGGCTACTAGATT
>JAAYJJ010000012.1 GCA_012522985.1 Aliarcobacter butzleri | reverse complement strand
CAAACAGAATCAAATGGCAATCCACTATCAAGAATATTTCTTAAAGTCTTTTCATAAAAAGCAACATCATGAGCTCCACTACAATTTGGTGGCAAATCCATCATAGTTACAACAACTTCATGTTTAAGACCATATTTTTTAATAGATTGTGCAGAGTATTCAAGATTATTTACATCATTTAATGCATCAAAGTTTCTAATAGTAGTAGTTCCATGTTTAGCAAAAAGCTTAGCATGAAGATCAATAAGCTCTCTACTTCCAGTATCAAGCATAACAGTATTAATACCACGAGAAAGAGTTTGCAAATTTACATCAGGTCCTACAATAGATCTAAACTTATCCATCATATCAAATGCATTTTCTTGAAGGTAGAAAAACAGACTTTGAAATCTAGCTCCACCACCAAACTCAAAGTGTCTAATACCAGCTTCTTTAGCAGCTTCAACAGCTGGAAAGAAATCCTTACTTAAGACTCTTCCACCAAAGACTGATTGAAAACCATCTCTAAAGGTTGTATCCATTATATCTATATATTTTTTTGACATATCAATTTACCTTTGATTATTTTTATGATGCTGTATAGCACCAATTATAGCAGCTATTTTACTATTATCACTACTTGTAGCAGTTGTTGTAGTACTACTTGGTTGCCACTCTTTAGTAACAACTACATTTTCCTCTTTATGAAAATATTTAGTTATAATCCAAGCTTGAAGCTTTAGAATATATATCATCATTACTAAAAATGCAAATACTACACTCATACCTAAAAACATAAACTTTAGGGCTTCACTTACTAAGTTTATCTCTTCCATAATTGGCTCCTTTTTTAGCTGACTTGTAATTATAGATAAAATAGAGTTTTAATTCTTTATCTTTTGTGCTATAATTTATATCCAATATTGCTTATTTTATATTATATTTGTGCTATAATACACTTATGAAAAGAAATACACTAGATAAAAGAACCAAAATAGCAAATGATATAATGTTTTATATCTATACACATATAGATATAGATATAGATCTTGAAGAGCTTAGTTATGATTTAAATATTAGTAAGTTTCATATGCATAGAGTTTTTAAGGAGATATTTTATAGAAATATTTATGAAACAATTAAATCAATAAGATTACAAAAAGCCTCAAATCTACTTATAACAAATAAATATTCAACAATAAGTGATATTGCTATGTCGTGTGGTTATGGTTCACAGACATCATTTATCAAAGTCTTTAAAGAGAGATTTTCTATGACTCCAAAGGAGTGGAGAAATGGTGGCTATAAAATCTACTCAAACAAGATCTTAAAAGAAGCCCATGCTGTAAATGATAAATTTATTGATTTTAGTTCTTTTGAGCCAAAGATAGTAAAAATGCCTCAAATGAAGGCTTATTATATAAGAAATCAAGGATATGATGATAATGTCAAAGATATTTGGCAAAAACTCTATACATGGACTGAAGGGCATAATCTTAAAAACTATCAACAAATAGCTCTTTATCATGATAATCCTACCATAACACCAGCAAATTCTTGCCAATATGTAGCTTGTATAGTAACAGATGAGCCAGTTGGTGCAAATAATCGTTTACCTAGATTTACTATTTCAGGTGGAGTTTATGCTAGATTTGATATCAATGGTGTTTATGGTGATGTTTTGAAATTTATTCATTGGGTATATCATGAGTGGTTACCAAATAGTGGATATGAAACAACAGTAAAACCATCTTATAGTCTATATCATAAAAACCACTTTTTATCAGAAGATAAAAAATTTGAAATGAGTTTTTTTGTTCCTATTGAGTATTAGAAAATAAAAAGGGGATAGAGCAAAAACTCTATCCCCTTTTATGGATCAATATGCAAAAACTTACAGTCTTGATTCATATCTTCTTAGCATATAAAGCTTTTTAAGAAGTTTTTTTCTAGCATTGATTTTCTGTTTTTTTCTCTTTTCTGTCATAGGCTCGAAATATCTTCTTGCTCTAGTTTCAGTAACGATTAGACTTCTATCACATTGCTTTTTAAATCTTCTATAAGCTTCATCGAAAGATTCTGTTTCTTTGACTCTGATGCCTGGCATATAAAATCACCCACTTTCTTTTAAAATTTAGATGAAACTATACCATAATAAATATAAAAAACTGATTAAGGGATGTGTAGATTAAAAAATTTATGATATAATATATCAAAAAACTTAAGGTTATAGTGTGGAATTAACTCATTTAGATAAAAATCATAGGCCTAAAATGGTAGATGTTGGTGATAAAACTCCAACTACAAGAGTAGCTGTAGCAAGTGGGCAAATAGCTATGAGCAAAGATGCTTATAATGCAATAGTATCACAAACTACAAAAAAAGGACCTGTTATACAAACTGCTGTAATTGCAGCTATTATGGGAGCAAAAAAGACAAGTGATCTTATACCTATGTGCCATCCTTTACTTTTAAGTGGGATAGATTGTGATATTAAACAAATCGATACTTTACCAGGCTTTGAACTAAGCTTAAGCGTAAAACTAGATGGCAAAACTGGGGTAGAAATGGAGGCTTTAACAGGAGTTAGTATAGGGCTTTTGACTATTTATGATATGGCAAAGGCTATAGATAAATCTATGGTAATAAGCGATATTAAACTTCTTAGTAAAAGTGGCGGTAAAAGTGGAGATTTTAGCAGATGATAAATAATGTATCTAATCAAAAATTAGAGTTAAACTATCCATGTTCATGGGAATATAGGCTTATAGCTTGTTCGAAGCAAGAAGCACTTGAAGCTATAAAAGAGTGTATTAAAAAAGAGTATAAGCTAACAAAATCAAATAAAAGCAAAAGTGGTAAATATGAGAGTTTTATTGTTGAACTTTTAGTGCATAATGAAGATGAGAGATATGAGCTTTTTAGACTTTTAAAAGAGCATAAAAATATTAAAATGGTATTATAGTATATGCAAAGAAGGGATTTTTTAAAAACAGTATCTTTGGGTACTGGTTTGATTGTTGGCTCACAAATGGAACTTTTAGCATATAGTCCAAAAGAGTTTCAAAAAGATCTATTTATTAGTAAAGATGAGTTACAAATGTTTTTGGCTCTTCAAAATAGATTATCAGCAATCTTAAAATATGTAGGATTTGGTAATTTTAATATTATTTCATTTGATGAGGCTTTATATATAGCAAGAAATGTAGCTACTATTGGTGCTTTTAGTAAAGAAGAAAAAGAGTATATGGAAGCAATATTTTATACCAACCCAGTAAAATTTGGATTTTATGGTTCTAAAACTTGTGAAAAAATAACAGATACTATATCCAAAAAAGATATATACAAAGTTCCATATTCAGGGCATTATGTATTTAAAGGCAAACCATTAGAACTTTATAATAAGATTATAGAAGATATTGGTGATACTATTATATTAACTTCAGGTGTAAGAAGTGTTGTTAAACAATTTAGCTTATACTTAAATAAAATATTATCAGTTGATTATAATATCTCTTTAGCATCCAAATCCATTGCACCTCCAGCTTATTCATATCACTCAATTTCAGATTTTGATGTAGGTAAAAAAGGTTTTGGAGCTAAAAACTTCTCAAATGAATTTTCAAAAACACAAGAGTTTCAACTTATGATAGAGCTTGGCTATATTGAGCTAAGATATAAAGTTGGCAATGAAGATGGAGTTATATATGAACCGTGGCATATAAAAGTCTAACAATTTTACAAAAATCTTATAAAAACTACAAAATCTTAAAAATACCGCTATAAACTTAAGGTATATAACGATACAATTTCCTTAGATATTTTATATAGGAGGAGATAGTGCAAGTTAAAAGTATCTTTAGTTTAGATAGCGGAGATAAAACTTTTCTTATAGATAAAAGAATAAAACTTCTAGAACTAATAGATATACATGGATCTTTATCCAAAGCAGCTAAAGAGGTTCCTATTAGCTATAAAGCTGCATGGGATGCTATAGATGCTATGAATAATCTAAGTAATCAACCACTTGTAATCTCATCAACGGGAGGACAAAGTGGAGGCGGAAGTGTTTTAAGTAGCTATGGTAAAGAGGTAGTAAAAAACTATAAGATTATACAATCTAAATATAATCAGTTTTTAACAACCTTAAATGAAGCCTTAGGAGAAGGTGCGATAAATAATCTACAAACAATAGAGAGGATTAGTATGACTCTAAGTGCAAGAAATCAAATAAGCGGTACCATTATAGAGATTAAAAAAGGTGCGGTTAATAGTGAAGTTTATCTAAGAACAAAAAGTAACAACATTATAACAGCAACAATAACATGCGAAAGTATAGAAAACTTAAATCTAAAAATAGGTATGAGTGCAGTAGCTATATTTAAAGCAAATGTAGTACTAATATCTAAAGATTTAGAACTAAAAATTAGTGCTAGAAATAAATTTATAGGTGAAATTATCCATCTAACAGAGGGTAAAGTAAATAGTGAGATAATAGTAGCAGTTGGTGATGATAGGATAGTATCAAATATTACACTAGATTCATTTAATGAGCTTGATATAGAGTATGGTGATAAGGTATTAGCCATAGTAAAATCAAGTTCTATTATGATAGGAATATAAGGAGAGATTTTATGAAAAAGTTAATTTTAGTTCTTTGTTTAATAAGTAGTTTTGCTTTTGGGCAAAAAGTTACACTTTTTGCTGCTTCAAGTACAAAACTAGCTATGGAAGAGATTTTGCAAGAGTTTAAAAATAAAAACAGTGGTGTAGAGATAGATGTCTATTTTAGTGCTACAGGCAAGGCTTATGCTCAGTTTCAAAATGGTTTTAAATATGATATTTTTATGGCTGCTGATAGTAAATATCCTCAAACTATTGTAGATAATGGTGATGCTATAAGTAGTCCAATAGTTTATGCAAAGGGTGTAGTTGCTCTTTATTCAAAAGATAAAGAGTTGTTAAAAGATGGTATAGAAGCTCTAAAAAACCAAAAGGTTAAAAAGATCTCTATAGCCAATCCAAAACTAGCTCCTTATGGTGCAGCAGCTGTAGAGATACTAAAAAATTATGGCTTTTTTGATGAATTGTCATCTAAGATAGTTCAAGGAGATAATATTGCTCAAAGTGTACAGTTTGTAGATAGCGGTGCCGCTGAACTTGGCTTAGTGGCTTTTTCACTTATTAAACAAACTCATAGTGGGGATGAATATATGATAATAGATAGCTCAAAACATAGCCCTATGAATCAATCATTTGTATTGACAAAATATGCAAAAGATAACAGTAATGCACAAAAACTAGCAGATTTTATTACATCTAGTGATGCAAAAGAGATATTTGCTAAATATGGATTTGGAGTAGAGTGATGAAAATATTATATATTATACTATTACTAGGGATTAATCTATTCGCAAGTGAGATCTATATAGCAGGTGGTGCTGGATATAAAAGACCTATTATGGATCTAGCTTTAGTTTTTGAAAAAGAGAGTAATATCAAAGTAAATTCAATCTTTGGTAATATGCAACAAGTTGCCGAGCAACTAAAACATAGTGATAAAGTTACACTTTTTTTTGGTGATAAAGAGTTTATAAACAAACTAAAACTAGAGTATGATAGATCTGTTTTTTTAGGTAAAGGGATATTGATGCTTGTTTATTCAAAAAACAGTAACT
>JAAYJJ010000115.1 GCA_012522985.1 Aliarcobacter butzleri | reverse complement strand
TGCTGGTGTGTTATTGTCGATTTTTAAATAAATAAGGATAAGGTTAAAAATGTCTTCTGATAAAATATTAAATTTAGGTATAAAAGCAAAGTCAATTCAAAGAAATAGTGATATTAACTCTCTTAGAGAGATATCAATTAAAAATGAAAATGCATCTATCTCTTCAAGTGGTGCATTAATAGTAGATACTGGTATTTTTACAGGTAGAAGTCCAAAGGATAAGTTTTTTGTAAATCAAGATCCATCAAACAAATATATAGCTTGGGGCAATGTAAATTTTCCTACAACAGCAGAGGTTTATCAAGATCTAAAAGAGCTTTCTTTTCAACAACTAACAGATAAAGAACTGTTTGTAACTGATGTTTATTGTGGTGCTAGTTTAGATAGTAGAAAATCTATTAGATTTATTACAGAGTTTGCATGGCAAGCACATTTTATACAAAATATGTTTATTATGCCAACACAAAAAGAGCTTGATAGCTTTGAGCCTGATTTCACTATATACAATGCTTCTAAAGCAACAAATCCAAAATGGAAAGAGCATAAACTAAATTCTGATGTTTTTGTAGTTTTCAATATCGAAGACAAAGAGGCTATTATAGGTGGTACTTGGTATGCTGGTGAGATGAAAAAAGGTGTATTTTCTATGATGAACTATTGGTTGCCATTAGATAATAAACTTCCAATGCATTGTAGTGCAAACATAGGTAAAGATGGTGATACAGCACTATTTTTTGGACTAAGTGGAACAGGAAAAACAACACTTTCAACAGATCCAAAAAGACACTTAATCGGTGATGATGAGCATGGTTGGGATGATAAAGGTGTATTTAACTTTGAAGGTGGTTGTTATGCAAAAGTTATCAACCTAGATCCAAAAAGTGAACCAGAGATCTATGCAGCTATCAAAGAGGGAGCTATTTTAGAAAATGTAATCTTTGATGATAAAGGTGTAGTAGATTATAGTGATGGTAGCAAAACTGAAAATACAAGAGTTTCTTATCCTATATCACATATAGATAATCATAAAACAGATCTTATGGGTGGACATCCAAAAAATATTATATTTTTAAGTGCAGATGCTTTTGGAATCTTACCTCCCGTATCTAAGCTTAGTAAAGAACAAGCTATGTACTACTTCCTAAGCGGATATACTGCAAAAGTTGCAGGAACTGAGCGAGGTATCACAGAACCTGTTGCTACATTTAGTGCTTGTTTTGGTGAGGCATTTTTACCACTACACCCTACTGTTTATGCTGATTTACTAGGTAAAAAGATCGATGAACACAATGTAAATGTATATCTAGTAAACACTGGATGGAGTGGTGGAAGCTATGGAGTAGGTAAAAGAATGAGTATCAAAAATACAAGAGCTTGTATAGATGCTATATTAGATGGATCAATAGTAAATAGTGAATTTGAAACATTACCAATTTTTAACCTTGCTATTCCAAAAACATTGAACAATGTTGATACTGAAGTTTTAAACCCACGAAATACTTGGGTAAATAAAGAAGAGTATGATAGTATTGCTAAAAAACTAGCTTCTATGTATATAGAAAACTTTAAAAAATACCTAAAAGAAGACTCTACATTTGACTACACAAAAGCAGGTCCACAGCTTTAAAAACTAAATTAATTATACCATCTAATCTTTTTAGATGGTATAATATCTCATAATATCATAAAAAATAGGATGAACATATGACTGTTAAAGAGTTTTTAGATGATTTTAAATCTAAATCTAATGAGATTACATATATGGCTATTAGACATTTTTTGCTTAAAATATATAAACTTGAAGATATAATTAAAGAAGAAGAACTAGAAAAAACTCTCTCTAATTATCCTATGTATATGAAATATCTCAATGACTATTGTGGAATGATCTATAAAAGATATGATAGTAGTATAGATGAGATTTATACACAAACATGTGATATTTTAGGTTATGAGCTTGATAATAAAGAGCTTTTTGAGTATAGACTTTCAAAGCTAGAACTAAATGATGTAAGTAGGATTATGCAAATAGCAAATGAAGATATCCAAAAACAAACACTTCAAAAACAGTATAATAACTTTTTGGAACTCTTAGAATCAAAATACTATAAAGCAAATAGCCCTTTATATGAAATAAATATTAGTAAAATAAAAAGAAATTTTGAAACTCTAAAGCAGATTATTAATTAATTTTTATTTTTTGCTTCATCCATTTTGTATTGAAGTATAATAG
>JAAYJJ010000114.1 GCA_012522985.1 Aliarcobacter butzleri | reverse complement strand
GGTAGTTTTCAAAATAGTATTTTTGATCTTTAGTAAACTCTCCATCAACTCTATCTAAAAAAAGTGTTTCAATAGACTTAAATCTTTGTTCATCTAGTTCAAAATCTTCTATCTTTTTTCTTATTTCATATATAGGGGTATCATATCTTACATCAAAGCAGTTTTTATCAATATTTGTAATAAAGTTGATATCTTTTTGTGCCTCATCAAAAATCTCTCCTACTATCTCTTCTAGGATATTTTCCATAGTTACAATACCCAAAACTTCATTATCTTCTTTGATTATAGCTATGGTTTGTTTGCTTTCTTGAAAACTAAGAAGCAAATCATCTATTTGATGACTTTGATCTATAAAAAATGGTGGATCAAGCTCTATATCTTTTACTTGTTTGATCTTTTTTTGATTTAAAGAGTTTATAAACATTTTACTATTTACTATACCTATTATATTATTTGGATCTTTTTTATAGACTACTATTTTTGATTTCATACTCTTTATAAAAAGCTCTTGAAGCTCATCCATAGTAGCCTTTGAGTCTATTGATATGATTTGATTTTTAGGAGTCATAATCTCTACTACACATTTTGTATCAAAATCTATAGCATTATAGATCATTTTTTCAATATTTTCTTCTATATCACCGCTTTCTTTTACTATACCTATCATAGCTTTTGCTTCAGAGATTTTGCTAAGTTTATTTTTTTTGCTACTTTTATTTGCAATTTTGATGATGTACTCTAAGATGATTATAATAGGAAAGAAAATAAACTGAATAATAAGCAAAAAATGTGCAGTTAGTTGTGCAAATAAAACAGCATGATTTTGTGCTAAAACCTTTGGGTAGATCTCTCCAAATATAAGTAAAACAAAGGTTAAAATCCCAGTAGCATATCCAAGGTATTCATTACCAAACTGCTCTGTAGTCCAAACAGTTGCTATAACAGATGCTAAAATATTGACTATATTATTACCTAATAAAATAGTTATTATCATTTTATGTGGGTTTTTTTTGAGTTTTGCTATAGTTTGGGCATTTTTGACTTTTCTATCTAAAAGTGCCTTAAGTTTTGCATCATTTAAGCTAACAAGGGCTATTTCACTACCAGAGAAGATTCCAGATAATAAAATTAAAAAGAATAATATAAAAAGTTCCAAGCCTAATCCTTACATAAAAGTTAATGATTTTAACATAATTATGGTATATTATATATAAAAAAAGAAGAGTCTTAGATGGGAAAAGCAGTATTTTTAGATAGAGATGGTGTTATCAATATAGAAAAAGAGTATCTATATAAAATAGAAGAGTTTGAGTTTATAGATGGTGTTTTTGAAAGTGTTATTTATTTACAAAAGCTTGGATATAAGCTTTTTATTATTACAAATCAAAGTGGTATAGCAAGAGGGTATTATAGCTTAGATGAGTTTAACAAACTTAGTTCTTGGATGATGGATGAGTTTAGTAAAAAAGGGGTAAAAATAGAAAAACTCTATTTTTGTCCACACGGTCCAAATGATAATTGCAGTTGTCGTAAACCAAAAACTGGTATGATAGATGATGCACTAAAAGAGTTTGATATTGATCTTGCTCAAAGTATCTTAATAGGAGATAAAATAAGTGATATAAAGTGTGCCAAAAATGCAAAAATAGGGCTTAGTGTAATAGTAAAAAGTGGTCATAGTTTTGATGAAAAAGAGGTAAATGCTGATTTTATCATTGATTCTATAAAAGATATCCCAAATATAATCAAAGAATAATCAATTTTTAGTTATAATAAACTCAAATAAGAGTGGAAGTACAATATGAAATATACAAAAAAGAGTTTTAACAATAAAACAATCCTAATAACAGGTGGAGCAGGTTTTATAGGTAGCAATCTTGCTTTTTATTTTCAAGAAAGCTATCCAAAAGCCAAAATAGTGGTTTTAGATCTTTTTAGAAGTGATAAGTTTCTAAGTAATGGCAATTTAAAGAGTTTTGGGCATTTTAAAAACCTAATAGGTTTTGAAGGTATTGTAATAAGTGGTGATATCAATGATAAGGCTTTATTAAAAGAGCTAGAAACTAGCTATAAGTTTGATTATATTTTTCATGAGGCTGCTATTAGTGATACAACAGCAAGTGAGCAAGATCTTATGATACAAACCAATGTCAATGCTTTTGAAGATTTGCTAAAAATAGCTATTAAACATAAAGCAAATATGATCTATGCAAGTAGTGCTGCTACTTATGGTGATAGTGATGTGTTTGATATTGGATATGAAAGCCCAAATAATGTATATGGTTTTAGTAAACTGATGATGGATAAACTAGCAAATTCATATATCAAAAAAGAGCTTCCTATAGATATAGTGGGTTTAAGATACTTCAATGTATATGGTAAAAGAGAATTTTACAAAAACAAAACAGCCTCAACAGTGGTACAGTTTGGACATCAACTCTTATGTGGTAATGCTCCTAAGCTTTTTGAGGGAAGTGATAAAATACTAAGAGACTTTATCTATATAGAAGATGTTATTCAAGCCAATATTAAAGCCGCAGTTGCTAAAAAAAGTGGAGTATACAATGTAGGTACAGGTAAGGCTAGAAGCTTTCAAGATATTGCAGATATTTTACAGCAAGAGTTAGGAACGACTTATCAAACAGAGTATATTCCAAACCCTTTTGTAGGACAATATCAGTTTTTTACTCAAGCAAATATAGACAAAACCATAAAAGAGCTTGAATTTAAGCCTAGGTTTGAGCTAGAAGATGGGATAAAAGAGTATATCAAAGAGATAAAAAGGCTTTTTGATGCTGAGGTTAAAAATGCCAAATAAAGAGGTAAATATATGTGTAATAGGTGATCTTATGATAGATCACTATTTATGGGGGAGTTGTGATAGGATTTCGCCAGAAGCTCCTGTTCAAGTTGTAGATGTAAAAAAAGAGACTACACTTTTAGGTGGAGCAGGTAATGTAGTAAATAACCTAGTATCTTTAGGAGCTAATGTAGTAGTACTTAGTGTAATAGGTGATGATGAGGCTGGTAGAGAACTAGAATCTATGCTAAGAAGTCTTGAAGTTAAGACTCTTTTATCTACTCAAAAAAACAGAAAAACAAGCAAAAAAAGTAGGATTTTAGTCTCAAACCAACAAGTTGTAAGATATGATAAAGAGTCAAAAGATCCTATTTCGCAAGAGTCTATAGATAAGATAAAAAATAATCTTACTAAAACAATAGATAGTATTGATGTGATTTTGCTTTCTGATTATGGTAAAGGAGTGCTAACAAATACTCTTACAAAAGATATTATTGATTTGGCAAATAAGCATAATAAAAAGGTTTTAATAGATCCAAAAGGGAGTGATTATAGCAAATATGCAAATGCCTACCTTCTAACTCCAAATAAAAAAGAGGCAAGTTTAGCTACAAATATAGAAATAAACTCAAAAGAGATGTTACTTACAGCTATAACAAAACTTAAAAATGAGCTAGATTTGGGAGTTTCACTTATAACCTTAAGTGAAGATGGAATAGCTATATATGATGATAAATTAAGTATTAAGCCTACTGTTGCAAAAGAGGTTTTTGATGTTACAGGTGCTGGAGATACAGTTTTGGCAAGTTTGGGATATATGACTGCATTGGGTAAAGATATATATGAAAGTGTAGAGTTTGCCAACTTAGCAGCTGGAGTTGTAGTAAGTAAGGTAGGAAGTGCTACAGCTACACTAGAAGAGATAGAAGCTTATAGATACTCTTTGCACAAAAGTGGTCCAGAATCACATATCAAAACAAAAGATGAAATGATAAAAATTATATCAAATCTTAAAACTAAAAATAAAAAAATAGTTTTTACAAATGGTTGTTTTGATATATTACATCGTGGACATGTAAGCTATCTAGATAAAGCTAAGTCTCAAGGTGATATTTTAGTTCTTGGACTTAACTCTGATAGTAGTGTCAAAAGACTAAAGGGTGAAGATAGACCAATCAACAGTGAAGAAGACAGGGCTTTTGTACTAGCAGCTTTGGAAAGTGTAGATTATGTAGTGATATTTGAAGAAGATACTCCTTATGAGCTTATTAAAGCTTTAAAACCACATATTTTGGTTAAGGGTGCTGATTATAAAGGCAAAGATGTAGTAGGAGCTGATTTGGTTGAAGAGTTAAAACTTATAGAGTTTATTGATGGTAAGAGTACAACAAATACAATAGCAAAAATAAAAGGAAATCTATGTTAGAAGCGGTAAAAAAAGAGTTTGATTTACATATCAAAAGTGTTCAAGAGGTTTTGCCAAAACTAGAAACTACAGTAGCAAATGCTTCAGAAATAGTTGTTGATGCACTAAAAAATGGCAATAAAATCTTACTTTGTGGCAATGGTGGAAGTGCAGCAGATGCACAACATATCGCTGCAGAGCTAACAGGAAGATATAAAACAACAAGAAAAGGACTACCTGCTATTGCTCTTACAACTGATACAAGTGCATTGACTGCTATTGGCAATGACTTTGGGTATGATAGAGTTTTTGATAGACAAGTAGAAGCTTTAGCTAGTGAGGGTGATGTAGTTATAGGTATTAGTACAAGTGGAAATAGCCAAAATGTAATCAATGCTCTAAAGGTAGCAAATGAGATGGGTTGTGTAACTATAGGACTTAGTGGTAGAGATGGTGGAGCTATGAATGATATATGTGATTTAAATATAGTTGTAAGTGATCAAGATACTCCAAGAATCCAAGAGATGCATATACTTATAGGGCATACTATTTGTCAATGTGTAGATAACAACCTATCTTAAAGGAAAAAAATGAAAGAACTAAGTCAAGAGAAAAAAAGATTTATAAACGATAGTATAAGAAGCATAGAAAACTTTCCAAAAAAGGGGATAGTTTTTAGAGATATTACAACATTATTAAATAATAAACAAGCTTTTAATATGCTTTTAGATCATTTAGAAGATAGATACAAAGATCAAGATCTTGATTATATAGCAGGTATAGAAAGTAGAGGATTTATCTTTGGAGCAGCACTAGCTGCAAGGCTACAAATAGGTTTTGTGCCTATTAGAAAAAAAGGCAAACTACCAAGTGCTACCATATGTGAAAAGTATGAATTAGAGTATGGTTTTGATGAAGTTGAGATACATCTTGATGCATTTGAAAAAAAAATAGGTGCTAGAGTTTTACTTATTGATGACTTAATTGCTACTGGTGGTACAGCAAGAGCTAGTGTTAAACTTATAGAAGATACAAAAGCTAAAATAGTGGAGAGTTGTTTTATAATAAATCTTACATTTTTAGATGGCAAAAAAAAGGTAGAAGAACTATCACCAGTATATACGATATTGGATATTTAAATAACAGAGGAAAAGCAGATGAATAACTATATCCCAAAACCTTCAAAATTTGATCCAGATAAGATAGGGCATTTTGGTATTTTTGGTGGACGATATGTCCCAGAAACACTTATGCCAGCATTATTGGATTTGGAAAAAGAGTATTATAAATATAGATTTGATAAAGAGTTTTGGGCTGAGGTTAATATACTTCTAAAAGATTATGTAGGAAGACCAAATCCACTTTATTATGCAGCCAATGCAAGTAAAGAGCTAGGTGCTAAGATCTATCTAAAAAGAGAGGATCTAAACCATACAGGAGCTCATAAAATAAATAATGTTATAGCTCAAGGACTTTTGGCTAAAAGGTTAGGTAAAACAAAGATAATAGCTGAAACAGGTGCAGGTCAGCATGGTGTGGCAACAGCAACGGTTGCTGCACTTTTGGGGCTAGAGTGTACAGTCTTTATGGGTGCAAAAGATGTTAAAAGACAAGAGTTAAATGTCTTTAGAATGAAGCTTTTAGGTGCTAAGGTCAATGCAGTAGAAAGTGGAAGCATGACACTAAAAGATGCTATGAACGATGCTATAAGGCATTGGGTTACAAATGCTAGAGATACTTTTTATGTTATAGGAACAGTAGCTGGTCCTCATCCATACCCTATGATGGTAAGAGATTTCCAATCAATAATAGGATGGGAGGCTAGAAGCCAAATATTAGATCTTGAAGGTAAACTACCAGATAAGGTAGTAGCCTGTATAGGTGGTGGAAGTAATGCTATAGGGATATTTAGTCACTTTTTAGAAGATGAAGAGGTAGAGTGCATAGGTATAGAAGCTGGTGGGCTTGGACTTGATACAAATAAGCATGGTGCATCACTAGCCAAAGGAAGTCCAGGGATACTTCATGGGCAATGTAGCTATCTACTTCAAGATGAGGATGGGCAAGTACTTGAAGCTCATAGTATAAGTGCTGGACTTGACTACCCTGGTATTGGACCAGAGCATAGCTACCATAGAGATTTGGGAACTGTTAGTTATGATAGTATAACTGATGATGAAGCTATGGAGGCTTTTGTATGGCTTAGTAGAATAGAAGGTATTATTCCCGCTTTTGAATCAGCTCATGCTATAGCATATCTTTTAAAAGCAAAAGAAAAGCTAAAAAACAAAACTATTATAGTCAATCTAAGTGGTAGAGGTGATAAGGATATGATTCAAGCAAAAAATATATTAAAGTTTGACTAAATGTTAAAGAATCTATTTTTAAACCATTCTGGTAAGTTGATTTTTATAGCAGTTATAGCTTTTGCTATATTTGTAGGTATTGATTTATATAATGCTCCTGTTAGTGGTTTTGAAGAAAAACTTAAATATCTTTTACAAGAACAAGGATATATAATACTTTTTGCTTGGAGTATCTTAGAGGGTGAAATGGGGCTTATTATGGCTGGGCTTTTGTGTCACACGGGAGACATGAATCTTCCTATGGCTATTTTTATAGCTGGACTTGGTGGCTTTGCAGGAGATCAGATCTATTTTTATACAGGAAGATATAATCAAAAATATATAAATAAACACCTAACATCTCAAAAAAGAAAATTTGCACTAGCACATTTGATGTTGCAAAAATATGGATGGCCTATAATATTTATTCAACGATATATGTATGGAATGAGGACAATTATCCCTATATCTATAGGATTAACTAAATTTGATGCTAAAAAATTTGCTATTATCAACCTAATAAGTGCATGGATTTGGGCTACTGTTACTATTTTGCCAACATGGTATTTTGGTGAGCAGATTTTATATATACTTGAAAAAATGAAAGATTATTGGTATTATGCTGTACCTTTTGCTATAATTATAGCAGGAAGTATTATCTATTATCTAAATAGAGTTACAAAAAAAATGCAAAATAAAGAAAAGGAGATGGTGTGAATATTGTTTTAAGTGATGATAAATATAAAAAAATAGAGAGTGATTTAGAAGTAATATATGTATTTAATAAAAAAACAGATGAACTTGAAGAAGAGAATATTTTAAAAGATATTGGATTTAAGGGTGAAGATGAAGAGATAGCATTGTTAGCCGAGTCAAAAAAACTTATCATAGGATGTGAAAAAAAAGATTTTGAGAGTATTAAAATATCTTCATCAGCTATGATTAAAAAACTTATCAAAACAAAATATAAAAAAATAAAAATAGAGATAGATAAAGATAGTGAAAAGTATATAACAGCTTTTGCAGAGGGCGTTATACTTGGAAGTTATAGTTTTGATAAATACAAAACAAAAAAAGAAGAAAAAACTAAACTTGATATTGTATTGGCTATTTCAAAAGTAACAAAAGAGATTCAAGAAAAGCTTACACAAACTATAAAAGTATCTAAAACAGTCAATATGGTAAGGGATATAGTAAATACCCCACCAGAGGATTTTTATCCAGATGTTATGGCTTCTTTTGCTCTTACTATGGCAAAAGAGAGTAGTTTGGAGTGTAAAGTTTATGATGAAAAGTATTTAGAACAAAATGGTATGGGAGCTATGTTAGCAGTCTCTAGGGCTAGTAGGCATAAACCAAAACTAATCCACTTAGTACATAAACCAAAAAATCCAAAAGCAAAGGTAGTTTTAGTAGGTAAAGGGCTTACTTATGATAGTGGTGGACTTAGTTTAAAACCTAGTGATTTTATGGTAAGTATGAAAGCAGATAAAAGTGGTGGTAGTGCGGTACTAGGAATTATGAGTGCTATATCTAATTTAGGTCTTTGTATAGAAGTTCATGGTATAATAGGAGCAGTAGAAAATATGATAGGTGGTGATGCATATAAGCCTGATGATATTTTAATAGCTAAAAATGGAACTACTATAGAGGTAAAAAACACTGACGCTGAGGGTAGGCTTGTTTTAGCTGATTGTCTATGTTATGCACAAGATAATATTAAAGATGTTGATTATATACTTGATTTTGCTACATTAACAGGTGCTTGTGTAGTAGCACTTGGAGAGTACACTACTGGAGTTATGGGGCATAGTGATAAACTAAAAGAGAAGATTTTAGACTCTTCAAATAGTAGTGGGGAGTTAGTAGGGATATTGCCTTTTAATAGATATTTACCAAAACTACTAAAAAGTGAGATAGCTGATATTTGCAATATTAGTTCAAGTAGATATGGTGGGGCAATAACAGCAGGGTTGTTTTTGGATAAGTTTATATATGAAGAAAACAAAAACAAATGGCTACATCTTGATATAGCAGGACCAGCATATGTAGAAAAAGCTTGGGGATATAACCCTTATGGAGCAAGTGGAGCAGGGGTGAGACTTGCTATAGAATTTTTAAAAAACTTAACAAAATAATAACATAAAGGATTGAAATGGGTTTAGGAGTAGGATTAGTAGGATTACCAAATGTAGGTAAAAGTACAACTTTTAATGCACTTACAAAGGCACAACATGCAGAGGCACAGAATTATCCTTTTTGTACTATAGAGCCAAATAAAGCAATAGTTCCAGTTCCAGATAAGAGATTAGAAGAACTTGCTAAAATAGTAAAACCAGAAAGAATACAATACTCTACTATAGATTTTGTTGATATTGCTGGACTTGTAAAGGGTGCTAGTAAAGGTGAAGGACTTGGAAATCAGTTTTTAAGTAATATTAGAGAGGTTGAAGTTATTTTACATATAGTAAGATGTTTTGATAATAGTAATATAGTGCATGTTGAAGGTGCAATTAATCCACTAAGAGATATTGAGATTATAGAAACAGAGCTTATTTATGCAGATTTAGATCAATGTGAAAAGAAGATAGAAAAGCTTAAAAAACAATCAAAAGCATCAAAAGATGCTGCAAGTTTATTAGAAATTGCAAAAGAGGTTTATGATCATCTAGGGGAGTTAAATCCAATAAAAACTTTTACTAAAAAAGATGATGAGTTTTTTAAACAGCTTGATAAAGAGCTTAGATTTTTATCAAATAAAGAGGTGATTTACGGTGCAAATGTAGATGAAGACTCTTTAGCTGAAGATGGCAATGAATATGTAGATATGGTAAGAGAGTATGCTGCTAGTGTAGGTAGTGAGGTTATTATGCTTTGTGCAAAGATGGAAGAAGAGCTTATTGGCTTACCTGATAGTGATGCAAAAGAGTTTTTGGATAGCCTGGGTGTAAAGGAAAGTGGTCTAGAGCAGATTATTCAAAAAGCTTTTGATAAACTAGGACTTCAAAGCTATTTCACCGCTGGAGTAAAAGAGGTAAGAGCTTGGACTATAAGAAAAAACACAAAAGCTCCACAAGCAGCAGCTGTAATACATAATGACTTTGAAAAAGGCTTTATTCGTGCAGAAGTTATCGCATATGAAGATTTTATCTCAAATAGTGGTGAGCAAGGTGCAAAAACTGCTGGTAAAATGAGACTTGAAGGTAAGGATTATATTGTTCAAGATGGTGATATAATGCACTTTAGGTTTAATGTATAATTAAGTTTTTGGCTTAAAATGTAGATTTAAGTGAGGTTTTAGAGTCTTGATATCTAAAGCCTCATTTTAAATATTAAAATAGTTTTTCTTGATTTTTACTTTGTAGTAATAAAAGTTTATTTAGATTTGCACTTATAGCTACGGTGCTATCAGCACTACTCATACCAAGGCTAGTGTTTGTTGCTTGTTGTATCTTATCCAATTTTAATATTGCCTCATCTTCATCTTGTGGCATAGATGTATCAAACCTCACTTCAGCACCAATAGCATAAAACTTACCATCAGGTCCTTTTTGATAGCTATAGTGTATAGCAGTAGTTGTATTTGCTAGTGAAGTGTGAGTTTGTTCGTGAGCTTTTATTTCACTATCTTTATTTTGAAATTTATCTACAACTCTTTTATAGTCTTCTTCATCATCACTTGATAGTTGTGTATCAAATTCATTTACTTTATTGTTATCTAGTTTTTGATCTATAGAGCTTAACTGTGCTTGTTTAAGTAAGAGTTGGTTGTAAAGAGTAGAACGATACTCTATTTCTTGTAACTCCAAAACAGCTCCTTTTATATAATTTGCCCGATTTTATCAAAAATATTATATTTTGTCAATGTGCATATATCAAAAAGAGCTTAGTATGGCCACAGCCGATATTGTAGCGGTTTCACTTCTAAGAATAAGATTATTTTTAAGACCTATGATTTTATTTTCTTCAAAAAGCTCTATTTCTCTATGACTAAAACCACCTTCACTTCCTACAATAAGAGTTTTGATATCTAAAGAATTATTTAAGTATCTATTTGAAAAGTTTAGCATATGGCTATTTGGATATTGCCCTAAAAACTCTTCAAGGCTATTAAACTCTTCAATTATCATCATATCACTTCTTCCACATTGCATAGAGGAGTTAATGAGTATTTTTTCTACTCTATCGTAGTTGATTTTAAAGTTTTTTTGTGAAAAGTCACTATATATAAATGAAAGCCTTGCTAAGCCTAGCTCATTAAGAGATGGAAGAGTTTTTTCTATAGTTTTAAGATCACATATAGCCCATGCTAGGTGTAGATTTGAGTTTGATTTATTTGGGCTAAGATAAGACTCTACTAGATAAAAAGTAGCTTCCTTTTTATTTATAGATGTAAGTTTATATTTATATATAAAATCATCTTTTAGGTTTCTAAAGCTATAGATTTGATCATTTTTTAGTCTTCTTACCCTAAAAAGATAGTTATAAAGCTCATCTTTGGCTATAAGTATATCTTTGCTTGAGTCTATATGATAAATAAATTGCATTATAAAATCACAATAGAAACTATATAGACTATGATTATTATAGCTATTTCTATAGCATAGATTTTTTTGGCATAGAGTTTAAACTCTTCTTGAAGGTGGGTATCTGTGGATTTGATAACACGAAGTTTTTTATATCTTTTTATCTCTAAAACCATCACAAAAATAGATGCAAATATCATAAGAATAACTTTAAAATTAAAAATATGATAATAAGCAGCATATATAGTACCACTATAGATAATAGCGGCATTTAAAGTATGAAAAATAGGTGTAAAAAACTTTAATCTTTTAGCCAAAGTAACAAAAGATTTTTGATTTAATATAGTTAAGATATTTATTACCATAATAGCTAATAAAAAATATATTGCCCATAAGTGAGCTGTAACTGAAGGAGCCATAATATCCATAATAAACCTTAAATTTTGATTTTTTTTGGTATTATATCACAATTAGATTATAAGAAGGCAAAAAATGGCAATATTACCACAAGAAGCATTGCAGATAATAAGCAGTTTACAAATAGTAAAAAACAAAGAGATAATCCCTATTGAAGACTCTTTGTTTAGAATATCAGCTGAGGATATAAATGCTCCTTTTTCTTTGCCAAGGTATAATAACTCAGCAATGGATGGATATGCTATTGTTTTTGAAGATGGTAATAATACTCTAAAAGTAGTAGATAAGATTTTTGCAGGAGATGAAAAAGAGCTAAGTATAGAAAGTGGTACTTGTATCAAAATAATGACGGGAGCAAAAATACCACATAATACAACAGCTATCGTACCTATAGAAGATGTAGAGCATTTAGATAAAAAAAATATCAAAATCACTTCTAAAGTTTCAAAAAATCAACATATTAGATATATTGGTGAAGATATTTTAAAAGATGAAAATATTTTAAAAGATGGAGATGAAATCAACTTTGCAAAGATTACACTTTTGGCATCTATGGGTATTACTCATATAAAAGTCTATAAAAAGCCAAATATTTTAGTCTTTGCAAGTGGAGATGAGCTAAAACAGCATTATGAGAAGATTTTACCACATCAAATATATAACTCAAATACACCTACAATTGTAGCAAGATGTAAAGAACTAAATGTAAATGTAACATTTTCCAAAACATCAGATGACTCTTTAGAGGGCTTAAAAAACATTATATCAAACTCTTTAAAATATGATTTGATTATTACTACTGGTGGTGTTAGTGTGGGTGAAGCTGATTTTACAAAAGCAGCTTTTGGTGAGCTTGGATTTAACTCTTTATTTGATGGAATTGTAATAAAACCTGGGAAGCCTACAGTTTTTGGTAAGATAGGTAATAGTTATGTACTAAATCTCCCTGGTAATCCTTTGGCTGCGGCTATGATTTTTGAGATGTTTGGTAAAAATATAATTGAAGTCTTAAAAGGACAAAAAGCGATACATCATAATTATATAGTAGCAAAACTAGGCAAAGATATAAAAGAAAAGACAAAACGAGTTACACTTTTGGCTGGATTTTTTGATGGAGAGGAGTTTATTGTAGCAGACAAAACTTCACCAGGTATGGTAAGTGTTTTGAGTGCTTGTAACTCATTTATAGCTCTTGATAGTGGGCTTGATGGTCTTAAAAAAGGCCAAATAGTTAAAGTTTTGCCTATAAGCTGGAACTTTTTTACAGATAAATATAAGGATTTTTTAACTAGATGAAAAAAGCAATATGTATTTTAAGTGGTGGGATGGACTCTAGCTTAACTACTTTTATAGCAAAAGAGCAAGGCTATGAGATAGTGCCACTTCATTTTAATTATGGACAAAGAACGCAAGATAGAGAATTAAAGGCTTTTAGAGATATATGTGATTATTTAAAGATTTCAAATAAATATGAGATAGATATACCTTTTTTTAAAGATGTGGGAGTTTCTGCTTTGACTGATGAGAGTATTGATGTACCTACTAGTGGAGTAGAAGAGGGAGTTGTACCTATTACTTATGTACCTTTTAGAAATGGTATATTTATATCCATAGCAGCTGCTATTGCTGAAAAAGAAGAGGCTAATGCTATCTTTATAGGAGTAGTTGAAGAAGATAGTAGTGGTTATCCTGATTGTAGTGAGACTTTTATATCTAGTATGCAACAAACCATAAATCTAGGTACAAAAGAGAGTACAAAGCTTGATATAATCACTCCTTTAGTACATCTAAGTAAGGCTCAAATAGTAGAAAAAGCACTAGAGCTAAGTGTACCTTTGGAACTAACTTGGAGTTGCTATAAAAACTCTACTAAAGCTTGTGGGGTATGTGATAGTTGTAGGCTTAGACTAAAAGGCTTTGTGCAAGCTAAAGAAAAAGATAAAATACCTTATGAGGAGATAGTATGATATGGCAAATATCCAAAGAGTTTGATTTTTGTTATGGACATAGGGTATGGTCTCAAGAGCTAGATAAAGAGTATAGTATGAGTGAGTGTCTAAAATGTAGACATCTTCATGGTCATCAAGGAAAAGTAATCGTTTATCTAGAGTCAAACAAACTTCAAAATGGAATGGTAACAGACTTTAACCATTTAAATTGGTTTAAACACTTTATTGATGATGTGATAGATCATAAGTTTATAGTTGATATCAATGATCCACTTTTTGATACACTTTTGCCTCATTATGCAAGTGGTAAAAACCTAATAGAGTTTGATGATGGATTTAAAACACCAGATTTAAACTTTATAAAAGATGAAGAAAAACATATATATGAGATGTATGAGGGATTTATAGTGGTTGATTTTGTACCAACTAGTGAAAACTTATCAAAATGGCTTTTAGAAATAGTACAAAAAAAGATGTCAAAAATAGATATAAAAGTTTCACATATAGAGTACTATGAAACCCCAAAAAGTAAAAGTACAGTATATGCTAGAAGTTAGTGAAATCTTTGGTCCTACTATCCAAGGAGAGGGACAAAAGATAGGAACACCATCTGTTTTTGTTAGATTTGGTAAGTGTAACTTTGATTGTAGTGGTTTTGGCGTAGAATATACAACACCTAGTGGAGTAAAAAAGTTTGGATGTGATAGCTATTATGCTGTAGATAAAGAGTTTAGAAAGTTTTGGAGTAGTTATGAAAATGCCAAAGATCTAATCTTTGAAGTAAACAAACTTATACCATCACACTATAAGCCAGATATTGTTATAACTGGTGGAGAACCTATGCTTTATTGGAACAATAAAGAGTTTCAAAAGTTTTTGGAGTATTATATAAACTTAGAGTATAGTGTAACTATAGAGACAAATGGAGCTATAGATATAGATATAACTAAAGCCTATCAAGAAAAAATATTATACTCTATAAGCTTAAAATTAGCAAATACAAAAGAACCTTATAATAAAAGAATCAATTATAAGTCTTTAAATAATATAATAAACAAAAGTAAAAATAGATATTTAAAATTTGTAGTAAACCAAGAAAATCAAGATGTTATTCAAGAGATAGAGGAGATTTTAGCTCTTCTTCCAAAGATAGATGTTTTTTTGATGCCACAAGGGGATACAACAGGGGAGATTATGAAAAACTCTTTATTTGTAATAGAACTTTGTGTAAAATATGGTTTTAAATATAGTGATAGATCGCACATAAGAATTTGGGATAATAAGCAAGGAGTTTAGATGAGGGAGAATCAGTTTTTACAAAAAAAAGAGTTTTTTGTATTAGATGCATTAAGTTGTCTTAGATATGATAACTCACAAAATGAGTGTAATAAATGTATAGATATGTGCGATTATAATGCTCTTGGAATATTTAAAAAAAGAATTACACTATATAATGATCTTTGTACTAATTGTGCTGAATGTATAGGATCATGTCCTACTGATGCTTTGAGCTTAGAGAGTTTTGATATCAATGGTTTTGTTTTGGACTTTATACAAAAAGAGGTAAATGTGATTGTAGATGGGATAGATGTACCAACTTTTGGTATGTTTGATGCTCATCATATAGTATCTTTGGTTTTAAGAAAAAAAGAGAATATAGAGTTTGTAACTACAACACAAACAAATGAAAAAATCAAATCCTATATCCAAGAAAAAGTTACAATAGCAAATAGATTTTTACAAGAGATAGAGTTTTCTTTTAACGCAAAAATAAACTATATAGAAAAAGATATAGATAGTAAAAAAAGAGGATTATTAAAAAATATCTTTACTATTACTAAAGAGTTAAAAAAAGATGATGGTGTTTCAAAAAATCTAAAAAAAACTCAAAAATATACACCACCAAAATTGCTTATGCTTAAAAACTCTATTAAATTAATATCTGAAGAGTTAAAAAAAGAGGAGATTCCTACCATAAAGGGATTGATTGCAAATAAAGAGATAGACTTTTTGTCTTGTACCAACTGTGGAGAGTGTGTGCATTTTTGCCCAACAGATGCACTTTTTAGACCTACACAAAATGATACTATTATGTTTACTAGTGGTAAATGTATCTCTTGTGGTATCTGTAAGATGGTTTGTGCTAGTGATGCTATAAGTTCACCATCAACTATAAATCTAATTAGGTTTGCTTATGATCAAGCTGAGGTTTTAGTTCAATATGAATACCATATTTGCAAAGAGTGTAAAACTGCTTTTGCATATAAGGGAATAAAAGATATTTGCGATAGATGTGATAGCTATATCGATGAGTTTGAAGATATGTTTACAATGGCAAAGGATATTTAAATAAAAGGAGAAATATATGAAATTTAGTGGTAAAAATGTATTAATAACAGGAGCTAGTAGAGGTATAGGTGCAGCTATTGCTAAAGAGTTAGCTAGTTTTGGACTAAAAGTGTGGATCAACTATAGAAGTGGAGCTGAAGCTGCTGATAAGATAAAAGATGAGATTATAGCTAGTGGTGGAAGTGCTGCGGTTATAAAAGCTGATGTTACAAATGAACAAGAGTTTATTGATATGATAAAAGTTATAGTTGAGTGTGATGGAGAGCTTAGCTATTTAGTCAATAATGCTGGTATTACAAAAGATAAACTAGCTCTTAGAATGAGTTTAGAAGATTTTGCAACTGTAATTGATGCAAACCTTACAAGTGCTTTTATAGGTTGTAGGGAGGCTTTAAAAGTAATGAGTAAAGCTAGATTTGGAAGTGTTGTAAATATCTCTTCTATAGTAGGTGAAATGGGCAATGCAGGACAGGTAAACTATAGTGCAAGTAAAGGTGGACTAAATACTATGACTAAATCTTTTGCCAAAGAAGGAGCTAGTAGAAGTATAAGATACAATGCAATAACTCCTGGATTTATAGCAACAGATATGACTGATGAGTTAAAACCAGAGATAAAAGCAGAATATGAAAAAAATATACCTCTAAAAAGATTTGGTAATGCTAGTGAAGTAGCTGGTGCTGTGGCATTTTTGCTTAGTGATTACTCTAGTTATATTACTGGTGAAGTGTTAAAGGTAAATGGAGGCTTATATGTGTAAAAAATGGAAAGTTTTATTAATTAGATTTTAAAATCAGCCTTTTTAATTTAATATTTAAAGATTTTTGGTTATAATTAGATGAAATTTTAAAAAAAGGAAACAATATGGCATTATTCGATGATGTTAAAGATGTAGTTGTTGATCAACTTGACTGTAATCCAGATGAAGTAAAAGCTGAGTCTAAATTTATAGAGGATTTAGGTGCAGATTCTTTGGATGTGGTTGAGTTAGTGATGGCTTTAGAGGAGAAATTTGGTATAGAGATTCCAGATGAAGAAGCAGAAAAAATACTAACTGTTGGTGATGCTATCAATTATATTGAAAACAACAAGTAATATATAAATAAAAGTCGGGTTTTTCTCGGCTTTTATTGTATAATATATTGAGTTTTTTATGGTAGTAAAGATTGAATATATAATATAAGTTAAGTTTGGAGTAATAATGAGAAGAGTAGTAGTAACTGGTATTGGTATGATAAATTCACTAGGGCATAATAGTGAAGAATCATTTAATAACATCGTAGCTGGAGAGTGTGGAATAGATACTATATCTCTATTTGATGCTAGTGAATATTCTGTACAGATAGTTGGTGAAGTAAAAGATTTTGATCCAACTGTAGTTATGGAGAAAAAAGAGGTTAAAAAAGCTGATAGATTTATACAGCTTGGACTAAAAGCATCTATAGAGGCTATGAATGATGCTGGAATAGTAGATGAAAATAATAAAGTTTCACAAGATATAGCAGATAGATTTGCAATGGTTAGTGCATCAGGAATAGGTGGACTTGGCAATATAGAAAAAAACTCTGTAACTTGTCAAAATCAAGGACCTAGAAGAATCTCTCCATTTTTTATACCTTCAGCATTAGTTAATATGCTAGGTGGATTTATATCTATAGAACACGCAATAAAAGGACCAAACTTATCAGTAGTTACTGCATGTGCTGCTGGAACTCATGCTATAAATGAGGCATTTAAAACTATTATTTGTGGTGGAGCTGATAGAGCTTTGGTTGTAGGTGCAGAGTCTGCTATTTGTGGAGCAGGAGTTGGTGGGTTTGCTGCAATGAAAGCACTTTCAACTAGAAACGATGAACCAAAAAAATCAAGCAGACCTTTTGATAAAGATAGAGAAGGTTTTGTTATGGGTGAGGGTGCTGGAGCACTAGTATTAGAAGATCTTGAAAGTGCCTTAGCAAGAGGAGCTAAAATCTATGCTGAAATCATAGGTTTTGGTGAGAGCGGAGATGCAAATCATATCACTTCACCAGTAGTAGATGGACCATATAGAGCGATGAAAGCTGCTTATGAGATGGCAAAAGCTAAAGTTGGTGGAGATCTTAAGATAGATTATGTAAATGCTCATGGTACATCAACTCCAGCAAATGACAAAAATGAAACAGCAGCTTTAAAAATGCTTTTTGGTAGTAAAGAAAACTGTCCACCAGTTAGCTCAACCAAAGGACAAATAGGGCATTGTTTAGGAGCAGCGGGAGCAATAGAGGCTGTTATTTCAATAAAAGCTATGCAACAAGGTATAATACCACCAACAATCAACTATGAAACACCTGATGAAGAGTGTGATTTGGATTATGTACCAAACAAAGCAAGAGAGGCTGAACTAAATATAGTTATGAGTAACTCTTTTGGTTTTGGTGGAACAAATGGTGTTGTTATATTTAAAAAATTTACAAAATAAAGGTTACACTTGGCAACTTATTTAGATTTTGAACAAAATTTACAAAAGATAGAAGAAGAGATAATCGTAGCAAAAACAAAAGCTGATGAACATGCAGTTGAGATACTAAAGCAAAAATTAGATCAAGAAGTTGTCAAAACTTATAAAAACTTAACTGATTACCAAAAACTAAAACTAGCTAGACATCCAGATAGACCTTATGCACTTGATTATATAAGACCACTACTTAAAAATGCCTATGAGATACATGGAGATAGACACTATGCTGATGATACAGCTATAGTTTGTTATCTAGGCTATATAGGTGATGAAAGAGTTATGGTAATAGGTGAACAAAAAGGGCGAGGCACTAAAAATAAAATTATGAGAAATTTTGGTATGCCAAATCCAGAAGGGTATAGAAAGGCCTTAAGAGCCGCTAAACTAGCAGAAAAATTCGGTATTCCTATTTTGATGCTTGTAGATACTCCTGGTGCATATCCAGGTATTGGAGCTGAAGAGAGAAGTCAAAGTGAAGCAATTGCAAGAAATCTATATGAGCTAAGTGATATCAACACTATAACAGTATCTATAGTTATAGGAGAAGGTGGAAGTGGTGGAGCTCTTGCTATAGGAGTAGCTGATAAGTTGGCTATGATGAGATATAGTGTTTTTTCTGTTATATCACCTGAAGGATGTTCTGCAATACTTTGGGATGATCCATCTAAAGTAGAAACAGCTACACAAGCACTTAAAATAAGCTCAGATGATTTATTGAAATTAAAACTTGTAGATGATATTATAGATGAGCCTTTAATTGGTGCACATAGACAAAAAGATGAAGCTATTAAGGCTTTAGGGGATTATTTCTTACAAAGCGTAAAAGAGCTAAGAGAGCTAAGCGATGAAGAGAGATATGCCAAAAGATATGCTAAACTTATGGCACTAGGGAGCTTTGAGTAATAATTAGTTATTTTATAAGTATTGTAAACATCTATTGAGGAAGCAAGACTTCTTACTAGAGTTCAGTGTGCAATATTGTCACTGTATAGGTAAGGTTCTTGTACCTTAGCACTCTCTTTGAGAAAACCTTACTTCCTATTCAACATTTAAATTTGGCACCTAAGGCTTTTAGCCAATCATAGGTTTTATTATATATCCCCAAGTACTAAAAAGAACCTCTATAACAATAAGCCATATAATAATCCACTCTAAAAACTCACTTGATTTTTGATTTACCCTATTTATAGCAAAATCAACAGACTCTTTTAGATAGTTAATTTTATACTCTATTACTTCAAATCTTGATTTTAACTCTAGCTGAGATGAAAGTTGATTGTAAAAAGACTCTAACTCTACATCATCCCAAATAATATCTGGTTTATCTAATAGATATAGTTTATTTAGTATTTCAAATCTCTCTTTTGCTATAGAACTAGCAAAACTCATAAGTGCTTTTCTATCCTTGATTTTGAGATCTACAGTATCTTCATAGATTTTAGCACTTTGGAGCATTTTTTGTTCTAATGATTTCTCTTTTGATTCAAGTCCAACACTTCTTGATAGTGCCAAAGAGATAATAGAGGCTATATCTTTATCAAACTTATGATATTTGATTGTAAAGTTTGTTATTAGAGGTTTTGTATCTGTTTTACTTAGCTCAAAAGGATAATCTTGATGAATAAGCATTTGAGCGTAACGATCTGCTTCTTTAATATCTATTCTTTTTAAAAATCCTTCGATTTCTTCGTGTGTAAAATTACAAAATGTTACTACTTTAAAAGCAGAAATAAATATAAATCTATCATCATCTATTTGTGCAACTAATGATTTTTCTATAGTTGATAATATAATAGTTCCAAACTCTGATTCTATTTCGCTTCTACTAACTTGACGTGGAAGTTCTATAGATACAAATAAAATACTATTTTTTTTACTCATCAATTATCCTTATTTTATTTGTAAGGGTATCATAAATCTCTTTAATCTTGATATAAATCATTAAAAAAGCTAAAAATATCTGATATAATAACCAAACAAAGGATTATAAATGCAAAAATATGAAAGCTTAAAAGAACACTATAGATTTACGAAAGAAGAAGAGAAGATTCTTTTAGAGATGAAACCGTATATGAGTAGTCTAAGTGAAGAGTTTATCAATCAATTTTATGATCATATTTGGGGTTTTGGCTCAACAGCTAAGTTTTTGAAAAACCAAAAGATTATAGATTATCATAAAGAAAAAATTCAAAAGTGGTTTATAGATCTTTTTTGTGGGAAATATGATTTTACATACTTTATGTATTTGCATAAAATAGGTGAAGTACATGTTCGTATAGGACTTCCTACACACTATGTAAATGCTGCTTTTAGCTTTGTAAGAGGTTTTATTATCAAACATATTCAAGCTTCAAATGAAAATGAAGAGATTAAAACTAGTCAAATTCAAGCAGTAGAAAAGATAGTAGATATGAATCTAGATGCATTAACAAGCTCTTATAGGGAGGAAGAGCTTAGTAAGTTTTTATCACTATCAAAGTTTGAAAAGAGTATTTTAGGAAGTCTAAAGAAGTTTAACTCATATGTTAGCTTATTTTTGGCTGGATCTTTGGCTTTAGTTGCATTTTTTGCTATTGGGCTTTTTATATATGATGTATATTTGCTCTTTTTTACAGATATACCTATGGAGCAAGGTGTTCTTACTGTTTTGGGAAGTTTACTTGTACTTTGGGCTGCAATAGAGCTTATCCAAGAAGAGATTAAACATCTTCAAGGCAAAGGCTTTGCCTTGGGGGCTTTTATTATGCTTGCTATGGCGGCACTTATAAGAAAGGTACTTATCTATTCTCTTTCAGCTGAAAAGATAAATGAACTTCTTATTATAGGAGTTGTTATAGTGGCCCTTGCTGTTGCTTATTGGCTTATTACTATTAAAAGCAAGGTAGTAGAGCAGTAAATATAATAAAATATTTATTGTTGGAAGAAAGGTTTTAACCTTAGCAAACTCTTAACACTTAGCACCAATTTTATAAAGTATTAATTTTAGCTAAAATATGATAAACTATATCAAATATTATCTAAGGTAGGGACTATATGAGGAAAGTAGTTTTTTTGATTTTTTTAGTTTTGGGATATGTTTTTGCATCTACTATAGATGAGGGGATGGATGCCATAAAGGCAAAAGATTATAATAAAGCTTTTGTGATATTTGAAGATTTGGCAAAACAAAACAATTCAGAAGCACAGTTAAATCTAGGTATAATGTATGCTTATGGATATGGAGTAGAACAAAATTTTCAAGAAGCTATTAAATGGTATGAAAGTGCTGCAAAACTAGATAATACAAAGGCTAAGTTTAACCTAGGGGCTATCTATCAAAATGCCCAAGGTGTAGAAAAAGATTATAAAAAAGCACTTCACTGGTATGTTTTGGCTGCAAATGATGGTGATACAAAGGCTCAATACAATCTTGGTAATATGTATCAAACAGGTATAGGAGTAACACAAGATTATCAAGAGGCTATTAAGTGGTTTGAATTAGCTGCAAAACAAGAAGATCAATATGCTTTAAATGAACTAGGTATGATGTATATCAAAGCTCAAGGTGTAGAAAAAAATAGCCAAAAGGCTTTTGAGTATTGGAGTAGATCATATAAACAAGGCAATATGGCTGCTTTTAAAAACTTACAATATCTATGCAAAGATGAACCAGAATTATGTAAAAAAGATAAAGAGATAAAAGAGAAGACTAAGGAGTAGTTTTTGCTAGATCTAAATCATAAACCAACTGTTTTAATAATTGATGAGGAGATAGTCAATTTACAGATTTTGGCTGATATATTACAAGAAGATTATCATATTAAGATAGCAAAAAGTGGTACAAAAGCTTTGGAAGTTTTGAATAGTAGTAGCAATATTGATTTAGTACTACTTGATATACAGATGCCAGATATTAGTGGTTATGATGTATGTAAGTATATAAAAAATAGCGATAAACTAAGACATATTCCTATTATATTTGTAACATCCAAAGATAGCAAAGAAGATGAAGAGTATGGATTACGACTAGGTGCAATTGACTATATAACTAAGCCTTTTTATCAAGCAATAGTTAAAATAAGAGTTAAAAATCAAATAGAGCTTAAGCTTAAAACTGATCTTTTAGAAAAACTATCTATGTATGATGGGCTAACAAATATCAAAAATAGAAGATATTTTGATGAGAGTTTTGAAAGGCTTTGTTTAGAAGCAAGAAGG
>JAAYJJ010000113.1 GCA_012522985.1 Aliarcobacter butzleri | reverse complement strand
ATATACAATACTAAACAAAGTGATGAGTTTTATAGATATTATCACACCCCAGTACTAAATAAAAAAGATGATTTTAAACAAAAAAATATAGTTTATATCTATGCTGAAAGTTTAGAAAAATCTTACTTTAATAAAAATATTTTTCCAAACTTAACTCCAAATTTAAGCTCTTTAATAGAAAAAAATGCTATTGAGTTTACAAATATCAACCAAGTATATGGAACTTGGTTTACAATAGCAGGTATAGTATCAAGCCAATGTGGAATACCTCTTTTTACCACTTCTCATGGTAACTCTATGCAAGGAATAGATAAGTTTTATCCAAAAGCAGTATGCTTAGGAGATATACTTAAACAAGATGGCTATTTTCTTAGTTTTGTACAAGGAGCAAGACTTAATTTTGGTGGAAAAAACAAATTCTTCACCACACATCAGTTTGATAGATTACAAGGCTTTGATGAGTATATAGATACTCTTGAAGATAGTAGCTATCAACATGGCTGGGGGCTTTATGATGATATAACTGTTGATAATATCTATAATGAATTTATAGAACTATCTAAAAAAGAAGATAAATTTGCCCTTTTTGCTCTAACTTTAGATACTCATCATCCAGATGGACATCTATCCAAATCTTGCCAAGATGACTTATATGGTGATGGATCAAATAGTATCCTAAACACCGTAAAATGCTCTGATAAGCTAATCTCTAATCTTATAAAACAAATTCAAAGCTCCCCTTATGCAGATAATACTCTAATACTCTTAAGCTCAGATCATTTAGCTATGCGAAATACAGCTAGTGAGTTTTTGGATACTATAGACAATAGAAGAGGACTTTTTGTGGTTTTTGATCCAAGTAATAAGAACTACAAAGAGATAAATAAAAATGGAACAATGTTTGATGTAGCTTCAACTCTTTTAGGCTTTGTTGGTATAGATACAGATCTGGGTTTTGGAAGAGATTTAAGCATAAAAAACTCTATTTTTGATGATTTTGATGATTTCGATCAAGCTATTCCTCAATTTAGGGATAATATTCTTGAGTTTTGGAGTTTTCCAAAACTACCAAAAACACTTAAACTAGATTTTGCAAATAACAAAATATATATTGGTAATAATCTATATAGTTTTCCTATCCTAATCAAAGTAAATCAAGATAATAGTATAGAGCCAATGTTTGAATTTGATGGATATATTCCTCTTTTTACAGAGTTTACACATAATATGCAAGAAAATCAAAAATTTATATGGATAGATAGGTGTGAAAGATTAAATACTATATTTGAAAACTCTTTTAAAAGTGAGTATTGTATAGCACAAGGAATTTATAATAAAAGTCTATTTATAGATACTCTTAAAACAGATAGTTTTGATATAATTAGATTTGATTCAATAAAGTCATCAAATAATAGTATCTATCAAAATATCATATCAAATGCAGAAAAACTTATAAACAAAGAGGTGGTTAAATGAGTGATTATAAAACTAAAATCATAAAAGGTGTAGATTATTTATATATAGCGGTGTTGTTATTTATATTTTCATCTACTATTATATTAGGGGCATTTGTAGCTCCAGTTGTATTTAAAAGTTATCTTTATATAGATGTAGTTTTAAATAGATTTGATAATGGGCTTATAATGAGTGAAATTTTTAGAAGATTTGGTAATCTTTTAAGCTTTCTATTACTCTTAATAACTCTTTATCATGCTTATTATTATAAAAAATTTCTATCATCATATCTTACAATTATAGCTTTTTGTTTATTTGCTGTAAGTTCACTACTTTTTAACTTCTATTTTACTGAAGGAGTATTTGCTTTTATAGCTCAAGGTGAAGAGTGGATAAACAATAATATAGAGCTTTTTGAAGCTTTTCATAAAGCTAGTGAGATTGATTTTAGTATAATAATGTTTAGTGCTTTAGCACTTGTTATACTTAAGATTAGACAATGATTATATGCCATATGGTACTTAGCGTTGATTTGTATGATATAAGTGGACTAAAAGGAAGACGAAAAATAGTAAACTCTATAAAAGATAGACTAAAATCCCTTAACCTTTCCCTACTTGATATAAGTGGATCATATCCCAAAGAAGCAGAACTAGCTCTTGTGTTTTTAGCTCCAAATCAAGCTTTTTCAGCTCAATATAGACAAAAAATTGAAGATATCTTAAATAGATATCTTCCTGAATATGAGTTTAATATTAGCTATGAAGAGATTTAATCTACAATTTAGCAAGACATAAAATCTTATTTATAGTCTTGCTAAAAAAACTTATGGTATAGGATAGTTTTCAACTACGAAATCTATATCCTTATCCCCTCTTCCACTTAAGTTTACAAGTATTGACTCTGTAGGATTTTCTTTTGCATATCTCATAGCAAAAGATAGCGCATGAGCTGATTCTAAGGCTGGTATAATACCTTCAAGTTGTGAAAGCTTATAAAATGCATCAATAGCTTCTTTATCACTACAAAGAGCTATATTTGTTCTTTTAATACTATATAAATAAGCATGTTCAGGTCCAACTGATGGGTAATCTATACCGCTTCCTATAGAGTGAACTGGTGCTGGGTTTCCATCACTATCTTTTAGCATAATAGAGTTAAATCCATGCATAACGCCTTTGCTTCCATAGCTCAAACTTGCACTATGCTCACCTATTTTATCACCTTTTCCAGCTGGTTCTACTGCATAGAGCTTGACTGGATCTTCTATAAAAGCACTAAATATCCCCATAGCATTACTTCCACCACCAACACAAGCTGTTATAATATCTGGTAGTTTACCCGTCATCTCCATAAACTGCTCTTTTGCTTCAAAGCCTACTACACTTTGAAAATCTCTTACCATTTTAGGGAAAGGATGGGGACCTACAACTGAACCTATAGCAAAAAGCTGATTTTTAGTATCTTTTAGATATGCCTCAAAAGCACTATCAACTGCTTCTTTTAGGGTTTTGAGTCCATGTGTTACGGGTACTACCTTGGCTCCTAGGATTTTCATTCTTACTACATTTGGATGCTCTTTTGCAATATCAACCTCACCCATATGTATCTCACATTCAAGCCCAAAATAAGCTGCTGCTGTAGCAAGTGCTACACCGTGTTGCCCTGCTCCTGTTTCAGCTATAAGCTTCTTTTTACCTAAATATTTAGCCAATAAAGCTTCAGCCATACAATGGTTTAGTTTGTGAGCTCCTGTGTGGTTTAGATCCTCTCTTTTTAAATATATTTGCCCACCACCAACAAAGTCACTTAAGTTTTTACAATACGTAATAGGAGTTGGTCTACCTTGATAGTGCTTTCTTATCTTTTTAAGTTCACTTAAAAATTCATAAGATTTTGATAGTTTGTTATAAGCTTCGTTTATCTCTTTAAATGGTTCAATAAGTTGTGGTGGTATAAAAGCTCCCCCAAACTCTCCAAAAAATCCATCACTATCGGGAAATCTATCTAAATATGGCTTTTGCTTTTGCATAAAACTCCTTTTTATATCATAAATTATCTAAGAAATCATATCATAAATTGTTTTAAATCTTATCCAAGCAGATCATTTATAACACTTTGGCGTATAGTAGTTTCTATTTTTTTACATCCTATCTTAAAAGCCTCTTTTTCACCTACTATATAACACATCTCTTTTGCTCTAGTAATAGCAGTATAAAGTAGCTTAGTATTGTGCATAATATAGTGTGAAAAGCTTATAGGAATCAAAGCTACATTATACTCCATACCTTGAGTTTTATGTATAGTTAAAGCATAAGCCAAAGATAAAAGATAATCCAAACTATCAAAATCATAAAAAACTACCATATCATCGTTTGGATATAAAACTATAAGCTTTTCATCATCAAAATCTATTTTAATAACAAGCCCTAATTGTCCGTTGAATACTCTTTTTTCTATAAACTCACTAGAGCCATTTTTATACATACTCATAGTTTGCGTTTTCATATTTTCATTTTTAGTATGTATAACCTTATCGCCCAACTTATACTCATAACTTCTAGTCTCTTTACCTTTTGTTCTATTTGAATTAAATAGTTTTTGTAACTCTAAATTTAGATTTTCTGCACCTAAAATACCACCTTTCATAGGAGTAATCACCTGAAAAAGAGTCAAAAATTTGGCTATTTCTTTGTTTTGAATAAGAGTATATGCCTCTTTTAGATATTTGCTTCCAATTTGCAATATAGTAGATAAAATCTTGTTAGTATTTTCTTCTCTTAATAGAGCAAAATCACCACTATTGATAGAGTTTTTTACTTGGTAATAGTTTGCAATAGATACATCAAAAAATTTAAAATCATCATAATGTTTATCTTCAAAGTCTGGTAAAATAGCCTTTCTAATATCATTTGCTATCAAAGCTATTGCTTGATTTTCATTTTGTCTATAGATTTTGGTTAGTTTACAAATAGGTGCTAACTCAAATTTGATACAATCAGCCAAAATATTTCCTGCCCCTATAGCTGGAAGTTGTCCATCATCACCAACTATTATAAATACACTATCTTCACTTATTTTGGATATAATTTGATAAAACATAATAGAATTTACCATAGATGCCTCATCAAGTAAGATAACCTTATATGGAAAATAATCTTTTTCTTTATGTGAGATTAATAGTGATTGTATAGTAGCACTTTTATATCCTGTAGTATCAGCTATCCTTTGACTTGCTATTCCACTAAGAGCTGTACATATAACCTCATCATATCCAACTACCTCTTCTAATAACTCTAGCACAGCTCTTGATGAAGTTGATTTACCAGTTCCTGCATAACCTATAAGTAAAATAGTATTATTACCTTCATTTATAAGCTTAACTGCCTTTTTTTGTTCATCACTTAGTTCAAATCCTAAAGTTTTTTGTTTTTTTTCTATATATTCATCAAGATTAGATACTATTTTTTTCAAGGCTATATTTGAGACTCTTTTTTTAAAAAAATTAATAATCTTACTCTCTGCAAAATATAACATCTGTGGAGCATATCTATCTTCACTAGTTTGATAAAGTTCTTCTTTAGAGATAAGCCTATCTATAGCTTTTTCCAATAAAAAATCTATCTCTTTGCTTTTTTGGAACTCTAAAGCTTCATACATCAAAGTAAGAAGTTTATCTTTGGAAATAGAGCTATTTCCTTCATTTTCACAATACTCTTTTAGTGTAAAATTTATACATGATTCTATTCTAAAAGCAGATTGTTTATCTATACCTATACTTTGGGCTATTTCATCAGCTCTTTTAAAACCCACTCCTTTGATTTTAGTAAGCATATAAGGATTTTGTTTAAGCTTATCTATAAGATCTGGAACTTCACCAAATAGCTCATAAACTTTATTTATAAGTTTATTTGTAACACCAAATTTTGATAAAAATGAGCCTATTTCTCTTAGATGTGAATACTCTTTCCAAGAATCAACTATCATTTGAAGTTTTTTTTCTTTAATACCACTTATTTTAAGTAGCTCATTTGGTGAGTTTTCTATTATTTTTACAATTTCATCTTCATTATATTTTTCAAGTAGCTCTTTTGCTACATTTTTACCAACACCCTTTACTATCTTGGTTAAAAAGAAAAAAAGCTCTGATTCTTTTAGTTCTATCGTATCAAACTCAAACTGTATTCCATACTTTTTGTGAGTGTTAAAGTTACCACTAAATATTAAATCCTCACCCACTAGCTTTTCTATATCTGTTTCAAAATACTTTCCACATACTTTTTGTCCATTTTCTAAAACAGCAATAACATAAGAGTTTTCTTCATTTTTATATAGAACTTTTTTTAAAACTCCACCTAGTCTTACTATCTCTTTAGCTTCAATATCCATCATCAAACTTTTTATTTTTGTGTTTTTCTTTTTTATAACTACTATTATTTTTATATTTTTCTAACAAATTAATCTCCTTTATGATTTTGGACTTATCTAAGCTAAAATCTTCACTTTTACTATTAACAATATACAAAACAAGCTCTATAAGCTTTTCTTGCATATCACAATATGTACTATATAGTTCTACTTTTGGAGTTTTTTTAAATTCTTGGTAAAATTTATCAACCTTTAAAGCAAAAGTTTCAAAATCAATATCTTCTGATTTTGCAAGTGAAAAGACTCTAGATATAAATTTATCTATAACCCTTATATATCTTATCCTAGCTGTTTTGTCATGCATTTTCATACTATATCTTCCAACTTTATATATCTATACTCACCCTCATTTAATCCATCTAATGTAAGTTTTCCTATTTGTAATCTATGAAGACTTACTACTTTATTGCCAACTGCTGCAAACATTCTTTTTACTTGATGATATCTTCCTTCATTGATAGTTAAATGTACTTTTGTATCATCCAATACCTTCATATTTGCTGGTAACAAAGGTTTTTCCTCACCATTTAACATCAAGCTCCCACTAGCAAATATCTCAACCTCATCACCTTTTAGTGGATATTGAAGGGTTACTTCATAAACTTTTTCTATTTTATTTTTAGGAGATGTAAGATAGTGATTTATCTTGCCATCATCACTAAAAAGTATAAGTCCACTAGTATCTATATCAAGTCTTCCTATAGTGCTTAGTTTTGGATTTCTTCTATTTAATCTCTCTTCAAGTAAAGAATAAACCAACATCCCACTATCACTATGTGAGCAGATATACCCCTTTGGTTTATATAAAGCTATAATAATACCCTGCAATGGATCTAAACTTTTTCCATCAAATTTCACTTTTTCATAAGAGTATTTTTTAGTTACATCCTTTATAACTTCATCTTCATAAGTTATAAGTCCCATTTTGGCAAAATAGGCTATCTCTTTTCTTGAACCATAACCTAAGTTTGATAACATTTTATCTAAGCGCATAATAACCTTTACATTTTAATCAAATCTATTCTACCATAATTTAGATTTAAATATGAAAATATTACACTTTGCAATATAAGGATTTGATTTATTTATAAAATTTATGTAAAATATAGAAAATCTATTAGGAGAGACATTTGATTTTACAAAACACCACTGTTTTAAATCAACAATCAAATCAAACACAACTAATAAATATAATAAACCAAAAATCAAATCCTATACTTGATAGTATGTTACAAAATAGCTCCAATACTTCCAACTCAACTAATATAAATCAATTAAATCCTTTAGAGTTTTTAAAAACTATATTTCAAAGTATAAAAGATGGAGATAGTTCACAAAATGCTATTTTAGAGATGTTAAAAAGCAATTATAATATAGAAAATGGTATAAATTTTAGTGAAAATATTAAAGAGCTCATCACTCTATTAAAGCAAATGCAAACATCAAATTCTCAAAATATCAATACATTGCTAACCCATATCAAAGATATAGAGCCTCAGATTTTACAAAACTCTCTTTTAAATAGTGGTATCTTTATGGAGTCCAATCTACTCAAAATGGCATTAGGAGATCCAAGGACACAAGATATT
>JAAYJJ010000112.1 GCA_012522985.1 Aliarcobacter butzleri | reverse complement strand
TTAATGCTAAAAGCTATTTAAACTTTAGGGGTGCATACTAGAAAAAGGTGAGACTGAAGTCTCACTTCCAATAATAATCTCATTTGAGGGAGCTCAAACCAACAGGAAGTGAGGTTTCAACCTCACCAATTCAAAAAAGTATAAAATGATATTTAAGAAAGGGTGACAATGCTGTACTTGTACTCTCTGTGAGAATTGTCACTTCCAATAATAGTCCAATTTTAGGGGTTCATACCAGATGTTTCAACCTTACCCACGCGGTGACATTGAAATGTCACTTCCAAGTGGTATGCACCCCAAAAAAGTAAAGCTTTGTTTTTTAGGAAATAAGATTTTTAGCTATGAGTAATAAAAGCTCCTACAGTAGTTTAATCATTTAATTCTTTACTTTGTTTTAAATAGTATTTTGATAGATATTCTAAGGCTCTTAAGATATTATTAGTATCATAATATTCAATCATTGTTTTATTAAATTCTAATTGGTCTTTTACTTTTATATTTAAAAGTGGATATCCATTACTTAAAAGTTCACCATTCATCATAAGCCTTGATGTTCTTTTGTTTCCATCATAAAAATATTGATTTCTAGCACCCAATAAAAAATATATTATAGCTCTATTTATAGGATGTTTTATCTCTTGTAGTTTTTCCATATTTTTAGAAAAGATCTCATCTAAATATTGACTTTTTGGTGCAAGATATGATGTTCCAGTAATTCTAACATTACCACTTCTAAATTTTCCCCACTCTAAAGCTTCTTCATAAGACACCTCAGTATGAAGTTTTAAAAGGGTTTCTTTATTTAATCCAAACTCATTACTATTGATTAGGTCAAACAATAGGTTTACACTTTTATTCTGATTTAATATCATCTGCTCATCACTTAGTTTATGTCCTCCAACTGTTACTCCCTCTAAAAGAGTTTGAACTTCAGGTAATGTAAATGGATTTCCCTCTAGTGCAGCTGTGTTATAAACATAATCTACTCTATCTTTTTTAGCAATAAATAAATTTAATTTATAATCCACTTCTATATCATAATCTATTTTATTAATTAGTTCTATGTCTTTATCTTTTAATATATTATTTTTGATACTTTTTAAGTCTTCATTACTCATTTATTCTTCCTTATATGAGATTTCACCTGTTCAAAAGTTGATGTTATTAGTCTTTTAACTAAAAACTAATAACCAATAACTAAAAACTAAATCAATCTACTCTTCAAAAATAACTATATCATACAAACTTTTTTTCACTACTAAAGCCTTATGTGATGGAACAACTCCAAATTTATCTACATTTTTGAGTCTCTTTTTATAAAACTCTAGCTCCTCTTGAAGTACTACTATCTGCTCTTTTAGCTCCAAAATCAACTCAACTCCAGCTAGATTAATTCCTAAATCTCTAGTTAAACTTAAAACTATTTTTATATTATCTATATCGTGTTGAGAATATAGTCTAATCCTTCCATTTGTTCTTGATGGTTTTATTAAACCCTCTCTTTCATATTGTCTTAATGTTTGTGGATGAATATTTAAAATCTCAGCAACAGCACCAATAAGATAAACAGGCTCATAGTAGCTTTTTTGCATAATCACTCCTTAGGTAGTTTTGCTTCCATCATAGATAAAAGATCTTTATCTATATTTTCTATTTTAGGTAAAAAGATATTTGCCTTTAAGTACAAATCCCCTTTTTTACCGCTTTTTCTATCATAAACCCCAAGCTCTCTTACTCTAAATTTTTGTCCTTGTTTTGTGTTTTGTGGTACCTTTAAGGTAATAGTTTTATGTAATGTTTTTATCTCCAACTTCCCACCAAAAAGAGCATCTCTTAAGCTAAGATCAAAGCTTTTAATCAAATCAAAACCATCTCTTTCATATTCATCACTTGGAGAAACATTGATATGAAGTATTAAATCACCTACTTTTTGTCCTGATCTTTTGCCTTTATCTTTTGCTCTTATTTTTTGTCCATCTTTTATACCTTCTGGGATTTTAATATCAAAAGAGGTGCCACTACTTAAACTAATATGTTGTTTACCACCTAAAATAGCTGTAGCAAAAGGAATAGTTATAGATGCTTCCATATCAAGATCTTCTTCAAATCCTCCAAAACCACTAAATCCACTGCTACCAAAGCCACCACTACCACCAAAACCGCTACTACTAAAGCCACCACCTCCACCAAAGATATTCCTTAATATATCATCAAGATCTATTCCAGCTCCACTTTGTCCTCTTGCAAAATCATGAAAATTTTGCCCACCAAACATATTGTCACCAAATCTATCATATTGTGATTTTTTTTCTGGATCACTCAATACTTCATATGCTGCATTAATCTCTTTGAATTTCTCCTCAGCACTTGGATCTTTATTTACATCTGGATGATATTTTCTTGCTAATTTTCTATATGCTTTTTTTATCTCATCAGCTGTTGCATTTTCTTTGACTTCTAAAGTCTCATATAAACTCTTTGCCATAAGCAACTCCTACTATTAAATCTATTATACTTATTGAGTGATATTTTATCATAAACTTGAGTCAATGTCAATCAACTTAGAAGAAAAATAAATAAAGAAAATCAGTAAAAAATAAAATTAAATATAATTGTTAGCTAAATTTAAGCCAAAATCTGATATTATATTGTCACAAAAATGTTAAAAAAGGATTTGTATGAAAAAACTTTTAATTAGTGCTGGAGTAGCAGCTGCACTTGCTACAACTGCAATGGCTGAATACAATGTAGAGCCTATCGTATCAAAGAACTTTACAAAAAGTAGTAGTGATTTGAATAATTACAACTCTTTTGGACTTAGAGTATCAAAAGAGATTATGGATTCTTTAGCTATTCAACTATCTTATGAATATGCTGATGATGCAAAATATAAAAACAACAACCAAACAACAGATCTTATGAGATATGCTGCAAATTTGGTTTATGATTTTAAAAATGATTCAAGATGGACACCATATTCTTTTATTGGTGGGGGATATGAAAAAGCAAACAATAAACTTGCTGATTTTGATTCTCAAACAATCTGGAATGCAGGACTTGGTTTAAGATATGCTCTTAATGAGACTGTAAGTATTTTTACAGAAGGTAGATATACATACAAAGTTGAAACAGAAGATAAAGACAAAACAATAGGACTTGGGCTTTCTATGAAATTTGGTGGACAAAAAGCTCAACCTGTAGTTGTTGAAGAGCCTGTAGTAGAAGCTCCAAAAGCTATTGAGCCTCCAAAAGAAGCTCCAAAAGATAGCGATGGAGATGGTGTAATAGATGAACTTGACAAATGTCCAAATACTCCAAAAGGGCTAAAAGTTGATAAAGATGGTTGTGCGTTGAACTTTAACTTCCATGTTAATTTTGATTTTGATAAAAGTGATATCAAATCTGAACAAAAACAAAGAGTGTTAGAGTTTGCTAATATTATGAAAGAAAATCCTCTATTAAGTGCAACTATAGAAGGACATACTGATTCAATAGGAAGTGACGCATATAATGAAAAGCTTTCACAAAGAAGAGCTGATGCTGTAAGAGATGCTCTTATTGAAGAGGGTATTGACGCTGCAAGATTAAAAGCTGTTGGTTATGGTGAAGCTAAACCTGTAGCTGATAATAATACTGAAGATGGTAGAGCTGAAAACAGAAGAGTTGAAGCAAATACAAATATAAAATAATCTTCACTTTGAGTAAGGCTATTTAGCCTTACTCTCATCTTCTATAAGATGATATACTCTCTAACTATAAAGTTTGCCTAATAGCCTCATAAATCACTATAGAAACACTATTTGCGATATTTAATGATCTAGCTTCATTTATCATAGGTATTTTGATATTGTTATGGATATTTAGCTCTATTAGCTCTTTTGGAAGTCCTGCATCTTCTCTACCAAAGTAAAAATAATCATTTTCTTGAAACTTTGCTTCAAAGTGAGTTTTACTACTTTTTGTTGTGGCAAAAAAATGCCTATTACTAAGAGGGTGTTTACTCCAAAAATCATCTATATTTTCATATTCATATACTTTTAAATACTTCCAATAATCAAGTCCTGCTCTTCTTAAAGCTTTTTGAGTTATCTCAAAGCCATAAGGCTTTATAAGGTGTAAGCTTGAGTTTGTTGCATAACAAAGCCTTCCTATTGTTCCTGTATTTTGAGGAATACGTGGCTCATGTAAAACTATATTAAAATGTTTCATTAAAGTATTACTGTTTTATTATTATGTACAAACACTCTATCTTCTAGCAATAGATCCAAAGCATTTGAAAGAACTACTTTTTCTACATTTCTTCCTGCTTTTTTCATATCTTGCCATGAAAATGAGTGATCTACTCTTACTATATCTTGTGATATAATCGGACCTTCATCTAAATCATTTGTTACTAAATGTGCAGTAGCTCCTATGATCTTAACACCTCTTTGATGAGCTTGTTTATAAGGATTTGCCCCTATAAAAGCTGGTAAAAATGAGTGATGAATATTGAGTATTTTACCATCATATTTACAAACAAACCAAGGCGTTAAAACTCTCATATATTTGGCCAATACTATAATATCTGGATTATATAGCTCTATTATTTGTGATAGTTCATATTCATGATCTTGTCTATTTAGCTCACCTACATCACAGTGGTGATAAGGTATATCAAACTTCTCAACTAAGCTTTTAAGTAGATTGTGGTTTGAAACTACAGCTAAGATATTGGCATCTAGTTCATTTTCATAGTTTTTAATAAGCAAATCACCCAAAACATGAGACTCTTTAGTAGCTAAAATAATAATATTTTTCTTTGCTTGTTTGCTAAATCTTATTAAAGCATCTTTTGGCAATACTGCTCTTAGTTCATCTAAAAACACCTCTTGATCTAAGCCACCACTAACAACAGTTCTCATAAAAAACTTTTTACTCTCCTCATCAACAAACTCAGAGTTGCTCTTTATATTTAAGTTGTGATTAAAAATAACCTTTGATATTTGATAAACCAAACCTATTTGGTCATCACATTCTATTAATAAAACAAAATTTTCACTCAATTTACTTCCCCATAATTATACTTTGATTTGATTATATCATAAATTAGATTATATTGTATTGTTTTTTAGTGCTTCTAGGCTACTATATATAATCTCAAATGATTTTTTAATCTCATATTTTTTGATAATAAAAGGTGGCATAAAATAGATCACATTTCCTAGTGGTCTAATAAACAGCCCCTGTTTTAGGCAATATTGGTTAATTTTAAGCCCTACTCTTTCGTATGGTAAGTCATCTTTTAGCTCTATAGCAGCTATCATGCCTGTTTGTCTTATTTCTTTGACTATAGACAAAGAATCAAATCTTTTTAGCTCTTTTGAGATCTGCTTTATTTTGGATCTGTTTTTTTCTAGGATATTATACTTTTCTAAATACTCTATTGTAGCAATAGCAGCCGTGCAACACAAAGGATTTGCCGTATAACTATGAGAGTGAAGAAAGTTTTTATTCTCTTGATAGTCACAATAAAAAGCATTATATATCTCATCACTTATCATTACAGCACAAAGTGGTAAAAACCCGCCTGTTAATCCCTTGCTAAGAAGCATAATATCTGGAGTTATATCAGCACTTTGTGAAGCAAAAAAATATCCCGTTCTGCCAAAACCAACAGCTATCTCATCAGCTATAAAAAATATATTATATCTTTTACAAAGCTCTTTTGCTTTTTTTAGATAAATAGGATGATACATATGCATACCCCCAGCACACTGAACAAGAGGCTCAACTATAAAAGCACATATGTTTTTATGTTCTTGTTCTAAGATAAGCTCTAGCTTATCTATAGCTTTAAGTGCTGATTGTTTTGATTGGTCTTTTGGTTTTGGAGTTTGGATGGTTTGAAGTAAGATATCACTATAAACCTCTTTGTACATACCTGTATCACTTACAGCCAAAGCTCCTAGAGTTTCACCATGATATGAACCGCTTAAAGACAAAAATTTTGATTTTGTTTTTCCTTTGTTTTTAAAGTAATGAAAAGAAAGCTTTAAAGCTACTTCTATACCACTAGAACCATTATCAGCATAGAAGACTTTATTTAATCCTTTAGGAGTAATCTCTACTAGTTTTTTAGATAAACTAATAGCACTTTTATGAGTAAATCCAGCAAATATAACATGTTCCAAACTCTTTAGTTGTTTTGTTATTTTTTTACTTATATATGGATTGCAATGACCTAGATTATTGACCCACCAGCTACTAATACCATCTATAAAAATATTGTTATCATAATCTTCTAAATAGATTCCTTTTGCTCTTTTGATAGGGATCAAAGGTATTTGTTCGTGATCTTTCATCTGTGTACATGGATGCCAAATATACTTTAAATCCTCTTCTTCTAACATTTTGTTAGTCATTTATTCTCCTTTATTATTATAACTCCTACAAATCTACCACAGTTTTTATCTTGCCTATATGAAAAGTATGGCTTCGTTGAACATTTGGTACATGTATAATCAATATAGATGTTTTTTTCTTTTACACCACTATCTATAAGTTGTGTTTTATTGATAGCTTGTAGATCTATATTTCTTTTGCTTACAAACTCTTCTCCAAAGTTATTTTTTACAAATTCTGCTGTAGCAAAATCAACTTCATAGCAGCACTTTTGAATACTTGGTCCTAAATAGACTTTGATATTTTTGGGATTGGAGTTAAATACATTTTTCATCTTATCTATAACTTTTGCTGATATTTGCATAAAAGTCCCATTTCTTCCAGCATGAGCTACTGCTATAATATTTTGCTCTATATCACAAAACAAAACCCCTATACAATCAGCAGTTAAAACCATCAAAGCTAAGCCTTTGATATTTGTTATCATAGCATCACACTCTTTGATAAGATGTGGTGAGCTATCATCCACAATCATAATATTGTCTGTGTGGACTTGATTCATATATCTTAGTCTATCTAAGCTAAATCTATACTTTTTGGCTATGTTTTGTCTATTTATATCTACTTTTATAGAATCATTGCAAGTATAATAAGCCATATCCCCATCATCACTTGTTGTAAAAAAAGATAATATATCTTTTGAAAAAAACTCCATAATACCACCTAATCTACTTTTGGATATAATAGCACAAAAACTATAAGGAGCTATTAAATATGGTTAATAAATTTGATCTTGTTGCTAAAGATTGGGACTTAAAAAACACTAGAGTTGAGATTGCTATGAGCTTTGTCAATCAAATAAAAAATAGTATTGAAATAAAAAAAGATTTTGATATACTTGATTATGGATGTGGAACGGGACTAATATCTTTTGGTTTTTGCCATAGTGCAAAAAGTATCAC
>JAAYJJ010000111.1 GCA_012522985.1 Aliarcobacter butzleri | reverse complement strand
AGATTATATTCACTATTTGCTATTATTGCCATACAAAGCCACATACCAGCTAGTTCATCTATTACAATTTGGCTATTATCATGTGTTTGTGTCTCTTCTTCATACTGATTGATTACTTTTACAGCTACAATAGATATAAGTATAGTCAATAAAAACAAAGTTGTAGCAGAACTTAAATAAAGCACAATCCATCCAAGTAGTAAAGCTACCAAGCTTCCAGCAGTCCCTGGAGCTTTTGGACTAAGTCCACTATAAAAAAGTGTTAAAAAGATCTTTCTCATTTTTTCTTCTCAATGCCAAGTTTTTTTCTTTTTTCCCAAAGAGATTTTCTACTAATTCCTAGCTTTTTGCTAAGCTCAGTATCTGGGTAGTTATCTTGAAATGTATTTACAATAAGCTTAACATACTCATTGATGGTCATAATATTATCATTTGCTATTATTTGATTTGAGTTTTTTAATTCTATCTTTTCAAATACAAAATCAGGCTCATTATCCAAAGAAGATATAATAACATTTAAATCTTTTATTGCATTGTTTACCAAATCTTTTAATGACTTTTTCAAAGAGTGATAATCAAGCATATAGTAAAGTGTTTGATTGTTTAGCTCTTTTATCTCTACAGGTAGATTTGTTTTAGCCAAAGAGATGATTTTAACAGGCATAGATGATTGATTTGCTATATGAAAAAAGAGGCTATCACTATATTTTTGATCATTTGTTTCAACTAAAAGTGGTAAATTATACTCTTTATCTTCATGGTTAATACCATCAAAAACCGTATCAAAATATTTTTTATGCAATAAAATCTCTTTTTCCATTTTATTGTAGATTTCAAAGTGATGAATTTTTCTTATAAGTTCATCCATCATAAAAGGTTTTTGTACATAATCATTTGCACCTAGTCTTATAGGATTGCCAACTGTTGCGTCACTTATATATGTTACAAATAGAATAATAACCTTATCTTTATAATATCTAATAACACTATCACAATTAGTAGAGTGTAAGTTCATAGAGAGTAAAATAGTGTCATAATGTTTACTTTTATCTACTTCACCAAAAGATGTACAGTGATCACAACTATGTCCCTCTTCCATAAGTCTTGAAGAGACTTTTTGGGCTAAATATATCTCATCTTCTAAAATCAATATCTTCATTTTTTAGTCCAATCATAATATTTCAATGTTGCATTTGATATCACAGCAACGCCCTCTTCACGTCCTATAAATCCTAGTTTTTCAGCAGTTGTAGCTTTTATATTTATAAAGTTTAGTTTTATTTGAACTATTTTTTGAATTGTATCTTTTATTTGCTCTTTATAAGGGGTGATTTTTGGCTTTTGAGCTACTATCGTAATATCAATATTTACAATCTCAAAGCCAATATTTGTGATAAATTGGACTATCTGCTCCAAAAGAATTTTAGAATCAATCCCCTCATATGCCATATCTGTATCAGGGAAAAACTCTCCAATATCTCCAGCTCCAGCTGCACCAAGTAAGGCATCAGTCAAAGAGTGCAAAAGAACATCACCATCACTATGAGCTTTAAATCCATATCCACAATCAATAAATACACCACCTAAAAACATCTTTTTGTTTTCAACAAATGGATGAATATCAAAACCATTACCATTTAGATAGACTAAATCAGGTTTTTTAAGGCACTCTATATCACTAAGATCCTCTTCAAAGGTGATTTTTTTGGATTTTAAAGAGCCTTGTATATAGCAGATTGTTCCTCCATTTGATTTGATAGCCCCACTATCATCTGTAAATGTATAGCTTGTATCAACTGCTTTAATAAGCTTTTTTGTTTTTGAAAGTTGTGGTGTTTGAATAAGTTTTGTATGGTCTCTATTTATAACTGATCCATCATATATAACAGTATCGCTCACACCTATAGTAGGAACTATACAATCAGCCATACCTCGTTTTTCTAGAAGTTCTAAAATCACCTCTTTTGGAACACAACTTCTTGCTACATCTGTTACCATAACATACTCTGTATCAACATTGTTTAAAGCATTTTTCATAGAGTCTTGTCTGGTGTCACCACCTGCTACATATATAAAGTCACTACTAAATCTCTTCATATATGATAGTTCATCTTTATGTCCTACAATGATAACCTTTGCAAAATCGCTATAAGATGATAATCTTTGACTTACTACCAACCAAAGAGGATCATTACCTATTCTTAGCCACTGTTTTTTGACATTTTTTTGAAATCTTGTAGAGCTTCCCGCACACAAAATAACTAGCGTAGTATCTAACAAAGTTTTCCTTTAAAAATATAAATTATGTGTAAAAAAGTATCACATTGTATCAAAAAGTAACTTAAATCAAAAGAAAAGCAAAAATTTTATATTTATAATATTTATTCTTTTAGATAATACTTTACTTTTTTTTGATATAATGCATTTATGAAAAATATAAGAAATCAACCAAAATATAACTTTTTTAAAAACAGTACTTATGCCCTAAATGGTTTAAAAGATATAGTCCAAAATGAATCCTCTTTTAAGATTGAGCTTATTTTGGCTCTTTTGCTTTAGCCTATTGTATTGGTTTTGGATATCTCTACTATCTATAAACTACTTATGTATCTTTCCTTTATGGCTATACTTGTAGCTGAAGCAATCAATAGTGCTATAGAACGAGTGGTTGATTTAGTAACACTTGAATATCATCCTATGGCAAAAAAAGCCAAAGATGTAGGAAGTGCAATAGTCTTTTTAAGTATTGTTAATTGTATAGTTGTTTGGCTTGTTTGCTTAATAGAACTTTTACTATAAAAAGCTATAAAATCTATATAATAGCAATAATAGATAACAATATGCACAAAATCAAACTATAAAAAAAGCAAAATTAGATAACAAAAGAAGCATTAAATATAGAGAATTAAACTTTTTTTTACTATAAAATGTCATTAAACCCACTTGGGACAAACCGAAAAAGGAGTTTTTATGGTAAAAAAGAAAATTTCAAAAATCCTAATAGCAAATCGTGGTGAAATTGCACTTAGGATAATAAGAGCTTGTAAAGAGCTTGATATTCAAAGTGTTGCTATATTTTCTGAGGTTGATACTGAAGGTGTATGGATAAGAAAAGCAGATGAGTGCTACCCTATGATGGGAGATCCGCTAAAAGCCTATCTTGATTATGAACCTATTATAGCCTTAGCAAAAAAAGCATCTTGTGATGCTATACATCCAGGATATGGTTTTTTAAGTGAAAATGCAGAGTTTGCAAAAGCTTGTGAGGCAAATGGTATTATATTTATTGGTCCAAAAGCAGAGCATATAGCACTTTTTGGAGATAAAATGGCATCTAAAGTAGCTATGAAGCAAGTAGGTGTTCCTGTATTAGAAGGTACAGATGAGCCTATAGTAGATAAAGCACTAGGAGCTATGATTGCAAAAAAAATAGGCTTTCCTATTATTATAAAAGCTGCTTTTGGTGGTGGCGGACGAGGTATGAGAATCGTACGAAAAGAGAGTGAATTTAATGAACTTTTTGATGCTGCTACAAATGAAGCCCAAAAATATTTTGGCAAAGGTGAAGTATTTATAGAAAAATATGTTGAACATCCAAGACATATAGAGATCCAAATTATTGCAGATAAATATGGCAATGTACTACATTTGGGTGAAAGAGATTGTTCTATCCAAAGAAGACATCAAAAAGTAATAGAAATAGCTCCATCTCCAAGACTTCATCCTGATACTAGAAAAGAGTTATTAAGAATTGCCAAAAAGGCTATGATAAAGTTAGGTTATGAGAGTGTAGGAACTGTTGAGTTTTTAGTAGATAGAGAGAATAATATCTATTTTATAGAGATGAATACAAGAGTTCAAGTTGAACATCCAGTAACTGAGATTATAACAGGTGTTGATATTATTCAAAGAATGATTGAAATAGCTGAAGGCGATAAACTACACTTTTTACAAGAAGAGATAGTATTTAGAGGTTATGCTATAGAGTTTAGAATAAATGCAGAAAATCCTCAAAATAACTTTATGCCAACAGCAGGAGTTATTACAAACTATCTTACTCCTGGAGGACCGGGGGTTAGGCTTGATACTAGTGTTTATGCAGGATATAAGGTTCCATCAAATTATGACTCTATGATAGGTAAACTTATAGTATCATCATTAGATTGGGAAGGAGCTGTAAAAAAAGCAAAAAGAGCCTTAGATGAGTTTTATATAGAAGGGTTTGCTACAAATATATCACTTCATAGAGAGATAGTAAGAGATCAAGATTTTATAAATGGATTTTTTAATACTAGCTATCTTGATAAAAAAATGGATATTTTCAACCTAAAAGGAGAAAAATCTATTAAAGAAGAAGAAGAGGCTAAAATGTCTGGTATAAAGAGATTTATAGAAAGATTAAAGCTTAATAAAATTATTACAAGATACTAATATAAAGTAAAAGATGTATATTTTTGGTTAAATTATAGTAAAATATCATAAATCTTTATAAAGGGGTATTTTAATGTCTAAGAAATCTACAATTTCTTATTTTTATGGTTTTTTTGGTGTCTGGTTAGCTGCAAGTGTATTGCTATATCTTTATGGTGGTATATTTGCACTATACCAAGGTACTATACTATCTATGCTTGAGCTATCTTTGTCATTTGATAATGCAGTTGTAAATGCTACTATTTTGGTTACTATGGCTGCTGTTTGGAGAAGAAGATTTCTTATATGGGGTATGGTTATAGCCGTTTTTGGGGTTAGATTTATATTTCCTGTATTAATAGTCTATTTTTCTACCTCTTTAGGACTTATTGATTCATTTAACCTAGCTATTACAAAGCCTGATGAATATGAAAAAATAATACAAAGCTATCATCATGTTATTATGTCTTTTGGTGGGATGTTTTTATTGATGCTTTTTTTAAAGTTTATTTTTGATGAAAATAAAGATGTTCATTGGATAAGAACCATAGAAGAGTTTGCATCAAAGATCTCAAAAAGAGGCAATGTTAAGATGATTTTTATACTCTTTGTAATGCTTTTTATTACATATATTGCCCCTGCTGAAATCACGATAGGCAAAGAGCTTGTAACTATAAATAAAATAGAGATCCTAGCTCCTATGCTAATAGGTATGATTATATTTTATCTTATAGAGTTTTTAAAAGGCTTTTTAGAACAAGATGAAAAACAAGAAGTAGGAGATGTTACAAAGTTAAGTGGAGGAATAGTCTCATTTATTTATCTTGAAGTTATAGATATGTCATTTTCACTTGATGGTGTACTTGGAGCATTTGCTGTAACTCAAAATATAGTTATTATTATGTTAGGATTAGGTATTGGAGCTATGGCGGTAAGATCCCTTACAATCTTAATGGTAGAAAGAGATGTAGTTGCAAAATATATCTATTTAGAGCATGGAGCTATGTGGTCTATAGGACTTTTGGCATTGACTATGATTATTCAAATATTTTATCATTTACCTGCTATGCTTATAACTACATTTGCTATAGTGCCTATAGCATTGGCCTTTGTTCACTCTATTTATAAAAATCGAGAGTTTATTTTAGATAATCAGCAACAATAATATAAAGGAGAAAGAGTTATGGATTTATCAGTATTAATAGGTATGATAGGTGCGGTTATGTCTATCTCTATAGGAGATATTTTAGAAGGTGGAAACCCTTTACATATAATACACCTTAGTTCTATTATTATAGTTATTCCAACAGCTATGTTTTCTGCTGCAACAGCTACTGAAATAACAGCTTTAAAAGCAGCTTTTAGTGAGTTTAAAATGATTTTTTTAAAATCACCTGTTGATTTTGATAAAAGAATAGAAGATATTATGAGATATGCTATTATTGTTAAAAAAGATGGCGTTTTAGCTATAGAGCAAGAAGTCTTAGCTATAGATGATAGGTTTTTTAAAGAGGCTATGAGTATGGTTGTTGATGGGACTAAAGAGGAGCAAATAGAGGAGTTTTTAGAGCCTATTATAGAAGAAACTGATCACTACTACCATGGTGCGTCACATTATTGGCTACTAGCTGGTGAAAATTGTCCAGTTATAGGTCTTATTGGTGCGGTATTGGGGCTTATTTTGGCATTACAAAAACTAGACAATCCAGCAGAAATGGCAGCAGGAATTGCAGGGGCTTTTACTGCTACGGTTACTGGTATTGCAGGAGCTTATATGTTTTTGGGACCTTGGGGCAATAAAATGAAAGCAAAAGCAAGATTTCTTATTAAAGATAAACTTATCATATTAGAAGGTGCAAAAGGTATAGCAAGAGGTGAGTCTCCAGGGATTTTGGAGATGAAATTAAAAAATATGATAACAATTATGTAAAAGGCTTGTATTATGGCAAAAAAAAAGAAGTTTAAATGTGAATGTCCAGCAGGTGAAAAATGGGCTGTTCCTTATGCTGATTTTTTAAGTCTTTTATTAGCACTTTTTATTGCTCTTTATGCAATAGCATCTGTTAATGTAGAAAACCAAAAAGCCCTAAAAGAGGAGTTTTTAAAGATATATAATTTTCCTTCACTTAAAGAGCTAATAGAGGGTAAAAGATCTCATGACAAAGCATCAAAAGATGATACAGAAGAAGGAGCTCTTGAAGAAAATAGTCTAGAAGGGATGACACAAGAGGAGATCCAAGATGCACTAGATGAGTTATCTAAAGAAAGAGGAAATCTTGATGCTGTAAGTGAGGGTGTTACTATGGATATACCAGCAGATTTGCTTTTTGTTCAAGGAGAGGCTGTTATTAAAGGAGTAGAGGGTGTTAAGTTTATCCAAAAAGTAGCTCAAATTATTAACAATATGCCACCAGATACCGTGGTAACTGTAAAAGGCTATGCCCTAAATTCAGAAATCTCAACTCTTTCACCATATAAAGATACTATAGATCTCTCAAGTGCAAGAGCAAACAATGTAGCAAGAGAGCTAATTAAGTTAAAAATACCAAAAGATAGAGTAGTCTCTAGTGCATATGCTTTTAACAAATCAGGTTTGGCAAAAGTTGAATTTGAATTTAACACCCAAAAACAAGAGCTTAAAAGTGATATGATCAATATAGAAGAGCTATTTGAAAATAAAACAATTACAAAATAAACTTTAATTTACTTTAAGTTATATTAGTTTACAATGTTTATTATCAAATTAAAAAGGATTTATGATGAGTAAAACAGTAGAATTATTAAAACAGCTTCAAGCAGATGCACAAGTTTTGTTTGTAAAATTTCATAACTATCATTGGAACGTTGAAGGAATGGATTTTTTCCCAGTACACAATCAAACAGAAGAGATGTACAATAGTATGGCAACTCTTTTTGATGATGCAGCTGAAAGAGTTATACAACTTGGTGGAACACCATATGTAACGTTAGCTCAAGTTTTAGGTGCTTCAAAAATCAAAGAAGAAGAGAATAATAGTTTTAGATCTAAATATATTGTTGAAGCAATAGTAAAAGATTATGAGTATTTATTGGATCTTTTTAAACAAATAGATGAGTCAGCAGATAGCAAAGGAGATACAACAACTTCAGCTTTTGCTCAAGACAATATTGCAAACTTAGAAAAAACATTATGGATGTTAGGAGCAATGCTTAGATAGTCTTTTTGATTAGGCATTTTATACTATAATAACTTTGTTCCCAATAATATTGGGAGCAAAGTTGCTTTTAAATAATCTTTTTTCATATATTTTAATACTTTTTTTTACTCAAATCATATTCTTATTAAACTTATGGTAAAATCTCACAAATAGATATAATAATATACAATCATAAGGCATATAATATGGCATATAAAACGACCACAAAATATATATTTGTAACAGGTGGGGTGTTAAGTTCTCTTGGTAAGGGGATAACTTCAGCTTCTATAGCTACACTTTTAAAACAATCAAGCTTCAATGTAAGTATGCTAAAAATAGATCCATACCTAAATGTTGATCCAGGGACTATGAGTCCGCTAGAGCATGGAGAGGTTTTTGTAACAGCTGATGGTGGTGAAACAGATCTTGATATAGGACACTATGAGAGATTTATAAATACAACCCTAAAAAGAAGTAACAACTTTACTACAGGACAAGTTTACCAATCAGTTCTAAAAAGAGAGCGTGAAGGCGGATATCTTGGTAAGACTATACAAGTTATCCCTCATGTAGTAGATGAGATCAAAGATAGGATATTTGCTGCTGGTGCTGGGCATGACTTTTTGATAGTAGAACTTGGTGGAACAGTTGGGGATATAGAAGGACTACCTTTTATGGAAGCAATTAGAGAGATAAGACATGAGCTTGGAGCCAATCAAGTAATGTCTATACATGTTACTTTAATACCATATCTTTCAGCTGCTGGTGAGCTAAAAACTAAACCAACTCAACACTCAGTCCAAGAGCTTAGAAGAATAGGTGTAACTCCACATATGCTTGTATGTAGAACAGAGAAAAAACTACCAAAAGATCTTAAAAGAAAACTTGCTATGAGTTGTGATGTACCAGAAGATTCTGTTATAGAAGCAGGAGATGCACAAAGTATATATCAAATCCCAATCAACTTTCTAAAAGAAGATATCCTAACACCAATAGCAAGACATTTTGGATATGAAAAGCTAGTACCAAATATGGATGAGTGGGACAATCTAGTAAAACAAATCATTGCTCCAAAACATGAGATCAATGTAGCTTTTGTAGGTAAATATCTAGATCTTAAAGAGTCATACAAATCTCTAACAGAAGCTTTAGTTCACGCTGGAGCTCATCTTGATACAAGAGTTACTATAAATTGGTGTGACTCTGAAGATATAGAAGAGCAAGGTGCCAATGAACTAATCCAAAACTCTGATTGTATTTTGGTTGCTGGAGGTTTTGGAAGTAGAGGAGTAGAGGGTAAAATAGAGGCTATTAAATATGCAAGAGAAAACAATATCCCATTTTTGGGTATTTGTTTGGGTATGCAACTAGCTATTATAGAGTTTGGAAGAAATGTCTTAGGGCTACAAAATGCAAACTCTGTAGAGTTTGACAAAGAGACAAAAGAGCCTATGATATTTTTGATAGATGAGTTTTTAGATCAAAGTGGAAATAAACAACTTCGTACTATGACCTCTCCTATGGGTGGTACTATGAGACTTGGAGAGTATCCATTCAATCCAAAAAAAGGCTCAAAACTCCAACTTGCTTATGGTAATGAAAAAACATACAATGAAAGACATAGACATAGATATGAAGCAAATCCAAAGTACAAAAAAGATTTAGAACAAGCAGGTATGATAATAAGTGGTGAATCAAATGGACTTATAGAAGCAGTTGAACTAAAAGATCATCCTTGGTTTGTAGGAGTTCAGTTTCATCCAGAATTTACATCAAGACTTCAAGCTCCAAATCCAATAATTTTAGAGTTTATAAAACAAAGTAAAAAGTAGATGTTACTAAATAAAGAGATACTATATCAAATACTTTCAAGTAGAGTTGTCAATGATTCATACAACTCACTAAAGGCTTTGCCATCACCAACACTATTTAAAGATATCCAAAAAGCTGCTCTTAGAGTAGTAAAGGCTATAGAAAATAGTGAAAAAATAGCTGTAGTTGGTGATTATGATGTGGATGGTATAGTCTCAACTGCTATAATGGTAGAGTTTTTTGAACTTTTGGGCTATAATATAGAGTATATTATTCCAAATAGATTTGAACATGGTTATGGACTAAGTCCTAAAATCATAGACTCTTTAAGCAAAGATACAAAAGTTGTTATAACAGTTGATAATGGTATAAGTGCCAATGAAGCGGCCAATATGTGTTATGAAAGAGGTATTGATTTGATTATAACAGATCATCATACACCCCCAGCTACGTTGCCAAAAGCTTATGCTATAGTCAATCCAAAACAAAATGATTGTAACTTTCCCTACCAAAACATATGTGGGGCACAAGTTGCTTGGTATTTATGTGCAGCTATAAAAGCAGAGTTAAAAATAGATATCAATATGGCATCTTTCCTTGATATACTCTCTTTGGCTATTATCGCTGATATTATGCCTATGAGAGAGCTAAATTTTGCTATGACTAAAAGAGGCTTAGAGTATATATCAAGCTCTAAAAGAGTTGCGTTACAAGAGTTTTTATCTATGTGCAATAAATCAAAAATCAATAGTGAAGATATTGGATTTTTACTTGCACCCTTACTAAATAGTGCAGGAAGACTTGATGATCCGCATGTTTCTTTGAGATTCTTACTTAGTAAAAATAGATTTGAAGCAAATAAATATTTAAATGATCTAGTAGAACTAAACAATCAAAGAAAAGAGTTACAACTTCTTATTTATCAAGAGGCACTTGATTTGGTTAATGTTAATGATAATGTAATAGTTGTTTATAAAGCAGATTGGAATGAGGGTATTTTAGGGATTGTTGCATCAAAACTTAGTGATAAGTTTAAAAAACCAGCATTTGTTTTAACAAAAAAAGATGATATTATCAAAGGAAGTGCTAGAAGTAGTGAAGAGATTGATTTATATAAGCTTCTTGCTTTAAGTAAAGATACTCTTCTTAACTATGGTGGACACAAAAGTGCTGCTGGAGTTGCACTAAGTGTAGATAGTTTAGATAAGTTTAAAAGTAGTTTAAATAATAACTTCTCCAAACTAGATATAGAAGAAAACAGTACCAAAAACTATATAGGAGAGATGCTTTTAAGTGAGATAGATTTTGAACTTTTTGATATAATAGAGCAGTTTGAACCTTATGGTTTGGACAATGAAAAACCACATTTTCTATTTAAAAATATACAAATTCAAAAAGTTATAGGTATAGGCAAAAATAAAGAGCATACAAAGTTTTTAATCCACAATGAATCAAACGAAACATTAGAAGCCTTACTTTTTGGTGAAGAGGCTAGAAATTATTGTGAACTAAATAGTTGCAGTTTTGTAGCAAGTTTGGGGATCAATGAGTTTAGGGGGAATGTTTCCCTAAACCTACATATTAAAGAGATTTTGGATTAATTAGTAGAGTTTTTCTTTCTAAAAAGATGAAATTTCTCTTTTTCTAAAAGTTCTTCTACATATGAACTCTCAGCTATCTTAGTATTTTCCCAAATCCCAGAAGGAAGTCTTACTTGAAGTTTGTTTTTACTTCTTAGTTTGATAATCTTTTTAATAGAAAGTACCTTAGATACAGGACTAAAATCTACCTCACTTAGATCAATATCCTCTTTAAAATAAAGAGTTTGCTTTTTAAAGTTACCCCAACCTGGAATACCATCTTCGGTATATGGTACTTCATATCCATTTTTAAAACTAATCATTAGCTTATAGTGACTATCTTCAAAAATTTGAGCAATCTCTCCCGCACCAAATACAAGCCCATAAACTTTATCTCCAACTTTTGCATTATCAAAATATGCCATATTTTCTCCTCATAATCAATACAGATGAAGTATAACATATTTTACCCAAAATTGTATGATTTAATTACAATTAAAACTAATACTTGATATAATCAAGTTAAATTTAGCAAAAAGAAAAAATATGATTTTACTAATAGATAATTATGATAGTTTTACATATAATATTGTTCAATATCTTTTAGAACTAGGAGCAGATCTAAAAGTTATAAGAAATGATGAGTTAAGTGTAGAAGAGATAAAAGCACTTAATCCACAAAAGCTTATTATCTCTCCAGGACCAGCTACTCCAAATGAAGCGGGAGTTTGTCTAGATGTTATCAAAGAGTTTAGCTCTAAGATACCTATTCTTGGTGTTTGTTTAGGACATCAAGCTATAGGACAAGCTTTTGGAGCAGATATTATTAAAGCACCAAATATGATGCATGGTAAAACTTCTAAAATAGAAGTTAGTAAGTCTAGTTGTTTATTTGATGGTTTACCAAGGGAGTTTACTCAAACTAGATATCACTCTTTGATTGTAGATAAAACAAATCTACCTAATACTATAGAACCACTTGCATATAGCAAAGATGATGGTGAACTTATGGCACTAAAAATCAAAGGTCTTGATGTATATGGGGTACAATTTCATCCAGAATCTGTTATGAGTGAGTATGGCAAAGAGATTTTACAAAACTTTTTAGATCTATGAAACTATCCAAAACACTATTTAAGCCACTTTTAGTTTTTGCTTTTGTAGTGTTTGTTCTTTTATTGCTAAATAGCTCTTCACAGCTAAGCTTTAGTTATAAAGAGTCTTTATTAATACTAAATCCAAAAGGGAGCTTTTTGTCCTTTTTTATAGGACAATGGATAGATTTATTTGGAGATAACTCTATAGTAGCTAGGCTACCTTTTATATTTTTTTACTCTTTAAGTTGCTTATTTATCTATTTTTTGATGGAAAACTATTTTACTAAAGAGATTGATAGAGTAATAACAGTACTAATATTTGCACTTTTACCTGGGCTAAATAGTGCAGCACTTATTATAAATGAATCTATCATTGTTACTTTTTTAGTTTTGTTCTATCTATATCTATATAAAATCACCAAAAAACAAAATATTCCTCTTTTGCTACTCTTTTTATTTATAGATAACTCCTTTGCTATCTTTTATTTAGCACTTTTTTTCTACTCATTATATAAAAAAGACAATATCTTATTATTTGTATCTTTGGCACTTTTTGGATTTTCTATGAGTATATTTGGATTTGATACAGGGGGTAAACCAAAAGGCTATTTTATAAATACGCTTGCTATTTATGCCTCTATTTTTTCACCACTTCTTTTTATGTATTTTACTTATGCTATGTATAAAATCTCTTTTAAAGGCAAAAAGTCACTCTATTGGTTTGTAAGTATTACTGCTTTTGGTTTTTCTTTACTGCTTTCTTTTAGACAAAAACCAGATATTGCTGATTTTGCTCCTTTTGTTGTTATAGCTATTCCTATGATGGTAAAACTTTTTATGCACTCATATAGAGTAAGATTAAGACAATATAGAACAAAACATAAAATAGCGGTAAATATTGTTTTAACTATATTGATTATCAACTTTTTAGCACTACATATAAATAAGCCATTTTATTTACTTTTAGAAAACCCTACTAAACACTTTGCTTATGATTACCACTTTACAAAAGAGATAGCACAAAAGTTAAAATCCAAAAATATAGATTTTATCTATTGTGAAGATGAAAAGCTACAAACAAAACTAAAACTATATGGTATTCATAAAGGCAATCAATACTATATAACTACAAAAAATCCTATTTCTTATGATGATAAGATAGATATATATCTATATGATAAAGTAATATTAAGACTTTTTGTTACCAAACTAAACAGTTAAAACATCATTTTAGAAACATATTGTTACTTTTAGTTCTTTTTATAGCTAGAGTGATAAAATTACAATTATAGAAATAAAAAGGGAGATCATAATGGCACAAAGAGCAATTCGTGAATATGATGGAAAATCTTTGTTTTCAAAACAATGGGAAAACTACTTTAGTGGATTTCATTATAGTTTCAAATCTGTATTAGTTACAAATGGTGCGGAGTTATTAAACAAATCAAAAGAGCATGGCTTTGAATGGCTAAAACAAGATGCTTTAGTAGCAAAACCAGATATGTTATTTGGTAAAAGAGGAAAAAATGATCTAGTTTTATTTAAAGATCAAAAAGCAGGTGACGTAAGTTTAAATAAAGCTGCATCATGGATAGATGAAAAAATATCAAAAACAACAACACTTTTAAGTGGACAACACGGTACTTTGACACATTTTGTAGTTGAGCCATTTACTCCACATACGCAAGAACAAGAGTACTATATCTGTGCTACAACAGTTGGTGAAGATGATGTTCTTTATATGAGTGCTGAAGGTGGTATGGAAGTAGAAGAAAATTGGGATAAAGTTGTAGAGGTAAAAATACCTATAGATATGAATGATGCAAATATGGAGCATACTATAACTGCAAATGTTCCAAAAGATATAGCAGCAAAAGATAGAGCTAGATTTACCTCTTTTGCAATACAATTTTTCAAATTTTATAGAGATTTAAACTTTGCTTATTTAGAGATAAATCCAATAGTTATGATAGATGATAGAATGGAGATCTTAGATCTTGTTGCAAGATTAGATGATACTGCTGGATATCTTATGAGAGATACTTGGGGTGATGTAGAATACCCTACAGCTTTTGGTATGGAAGAGCTTAGCCCAGAAGAAAAAGCAATAGCTGAAGCTGATAGCAAATCAGGAGCTTCACTAAAGCTAACAGTACTAAATCCTATGGGAAGAATCTGGACTATGGTTGCTGGTGGAGGAGCTTCTGTTGTATATGCTGATACTATAGCAGATCTATCAGGCAATGTAGCAGATCTTGCAAACTATGGTGAGTATAGTGGAGGACCAACTACAGGTGAGACTAAATTTTATGCTGATACAGTTTTAGATCTTATGACTAGAAACAAAGACCCAAAAGGTAGAGATAAGATTTTGATTATTGGTGGAGCTATTGCAAACTTTACAGATGTTGCCAAAACATTTACAGGGATTATCCAATCATTTGAAACTTATGCTGATAAGATGAAAGAAGTAGGTACAAGGATCTATGTAAGAAGAGGTGGACCAAATTATGAAAAAGGTCTAAAAGATATCAAAGAAGCAGCTGATAGACTGGGGCTTTATATAGAAGTATATGGACCAGAAACACATGTAACTGATATAGTTAGAATGGCATTAGAGAAATAAGGAGAAGATGATGAGTGCTTTATTTACAAAACAAACACAATCGATTTTTTGGAACAATAACAAAAGTGCAATCCAAAGAATGCTTGATTATGATTATGTTATTAAAAGAGAAAAACCTTCAGTTGCTGCTATAGTTGCTCCAACAGCTGATAGTAAGTTTGATAAGTTTTTTTATGGACCAGATGAGATTATGATCCCATTATTTAAAAACACAGCTGAAGCTGCAAAAGCGTTTCCAAATGCTGATGTTTTACTAAACTTTGCATCTTTTAGAACAGCATATGATGTAACTATGGAAGCGATAGATTTAAAACAGTTTAAAACTATTATGGTTACAGCTGAGGGTATCCCAGAAAGACTTGCAAGAAAGATGAATGCAACAGCTAGAAGCTTAGGCGTTACAGTTATAGGACCTGCAACTGTTGGTGGAATAGCTCCAGGGGCATTTAAAATAGCAAATGTTGGTGGAACTATAGAAAATATTATTAACTCAAAGCTTCATAGAGCAGGATCTTGTGGACTAGTTACAAGATCAGGTGGGCTTTTTAATGAGCTATCAAATATCATCTCTATCAATGCTGATGGTATAGCTGAAGGTGTTGCTATTGGTGGAGATAGATTTGTTGGATCTGTTTTTATAGACAATCTTCTTAGAATGGAGCAAAACCCACAAGTAAAATATATGGTTTTACTAGGTGAAGTTGGTGGAACAGAAGAGTATAAAGTTATAGAAGCAATTAAATCAGGTAAGATTAAAAAACCAATTATTGCATGGTGTATAGGTACTATTGCAGAGCATTTTAGTAGTGGAGTACAGTTTGGTCATGCAGGAGCTAGTGCAAACGCTGAAGCTGAAACAGCAGTATCCAAAAACAAAGCAATGGCAGAAGCGGGTATTTATGTACCAGCATCATTTAACGAACTACCAAATAAAATAAATGAAGTATATAACAAACTAAGAAAAGAGGGTGTTATAGATGAGATAGTAGAACCAGAGCTTAGAACTATACCAACATCTAGAAGAAGTAAAAATTTTATTTGTACTATAAGTGATGATAGAGGTGATGAGGCTACTTATGCAGGATATCCAATCTCTAGTGTTGCTACACCAGATACTGGTATGGGTATAGGTGATGTTATATCACTACTTTGGTTTAAAAAGAGATATCCAAAATGGGCTACAGATTTTATAGAAACAGTTATCAAAACTGTAGCTGATCATGGACCAGCAGTAAGTGGAGCACATAATGCAAAAGTTACAGCACGTGCAGGAAAAAGTGTTGTTGAATCTTTGGTAACGGGGCTTTTAACTATAGGACCTAGATTTGGTGGTGCTATAGATGGTGCAGCACAATACTTTAAATATGCAGATGATAACAAACTATCACCAGCAGAGTTTTTGGAGTATATGAAAAAAGAGGGTGTTCCAATCCCTGGTATTGGTCATAGAATCAAATCATTAAGAAACCCAGACTTAAGAGTAAGTGGACTAAAAAAATATGCTAGTGAGCATTTTCCAGCAACGCCTTTGCTTGACTATGCACTTGAAGTTGAGCAATTAACTACTAGTAAAAAAGATAATCTTATCTTAAATGTTGATGGAACTATAGGTATTTTGATGGTTGATATGTGGAGAGCTTTAGACTATAGCGAAGAAGAGATAAACGAATTTATAGCAAGTGGTACACTAAATGCTTTCTTTATAGCAGGAAGAACAATAGGATTTATTGGTCATGTCTTAGATGAAAAAAGACTTGCAATGCCTATGTATAGACATCCATTTGATGATATCTTATATGATGTTCAAATGGCAGATGAGATTTAATAACTCTTAATATTACTTATATTATAATCCTCTAAAGCTTTTGCTTTGGAGGATATATGAAAAAATCTATTACTTTAGTAGAGATTATCTTTATACTTGTGGTGGTCTCTATATTATATAGTATCTCTATACCCAAAAAACAAGATAGTAAACTCTTTGATGCTACAAATTATATAGTTACATATTTAAATTATACTAGATATTTAGCTTTAATTGATAATAAATTTGATTTAGATGATAGCTTATGGCACAAAAAATGGTGGAGGCTGAGGTTTGAAAACTGTATCAAATCAAAAGGTGGAGTTTACTTTATAGTTACAAGTGATGATAACACTACAGGACAAGCCAAAAAATCCCATAGTGCAAAAGATCCCTTAACAAATAGATACCTTTATTCTAGATATTATTGTGATGCAAAAGAAGATGAATCAAAATATGTACTTTTAACTCAAGAATTTGATATAGCAAAAGTAGAGCTTACATGTAATGCAACTGATTCCATAGGGCAAATTATTTACAATGATAAAGGTGAGGTTTTTTCTAAAGTAGCAAATACTATAGATGAGACATATGCTAAATATGAAATTAGGCAAAAGTGCTATATCTATTTATATGATAAAAACAATAACAAATCTACTATTATTATAGAACCCAAAACAGGATATGCATATGTTAATAGTCAATAGTTCTTAGTCCTTAGTCGATAGTCAATAGCGTTAAGAGTCTTAGGAAGTGAGGATT
>JAAYJJ010000110.1 GCA_012522985.1 Aliarcobacter butzleri | reverse complement strand
TATCTAAGCTCTAGCTCATCGCGACTTTCTTCAGTACTTCCAAAAAATATATTTGCTACCAATTTTAATCCTTTTTATTTGATGTTTTCATTTTATCATAAGTTTTCTTTTTTTATATTCAAAGAAAATTTAAGAAAAATTTATTTATAATGAAAAATCTTTTTTAAAAGGCACAATATGTACAAAAAAAACAAAAATGTTATAAATGGAGTACTTTTTGTATCCATTTTTGCTGCAGCTGCAACAATGTTAGCTGATATTTCTATAATCAAAAACTTAGGGCTTTCACCTTTGGTAATAGGTATAGTTTTAGGGATATTTTATGCAAATACTATGGATAGCAAGATACCAAAAGAGTGGGATAGTGGTATCAATTTTAGTGCCAAGAAGATATTAAGATTTGCTATAGTTTTTTATGGCTTTAGAATAACGTTTACCCAAATAGCAGAAGTTGGTTTAGAAGGCTTTTTAGTAAGTCTTATTATGCTTGTAAGTACTTTTATACTAGGAACTTATGTAGGTATTAAATGGTTTGGCTTAGATAAAGATATATCTATGCTTAATGCTAGTGGTGCTAGTGTATGTGGAGCTGCTGCTGTTTTGGCAACAGAGCCTGTGCTTAAATCTGACCCATATAAAGCTGCTATTGCTGTATCTATGGTAGTTCTTTTTGGTACTATTGCAATGTTTTTATACCCTGCTATTTATGCATCAGGACTTCTTGATATGAGTAGCAAAGAGTTTGGTATTTATGTTGGTGCTACTATACATGAAGTAGCTCAAGTTGTAGCTGTCGGAGGGGCTTTTGATGAAATAGTAAGTAATAATGCTATTATTGTTAAAATGACAAGAGTACTACTAATAGCTCCTATGCTTATAATTTTAGGTATATTTTTAAGTTTAAGTAGTAAAAATAGTACAAAATCAAAGCTTGTTATCCCTTGGTTTGCTGTTTATTTTGTATTTGTTGCAGGATTTAACACTTTAGCTTTATTGCCACAAGATATAGTTGATATTATCAATGAAATAGATACTTTTTTGCTAACTATTGCTATGACTGCTCTTGGTATGGGAACTAAGTTTAGTAAATTTAAAAGTGTTGGGGCTAAACCTTTTTATGCTGGAGGAGTAATGTTTGTATGGCTTGTTGTTGGAGGGTATTTTGTAACTAAGATGGTTGTTAGTCCATAAGTCGTGAGTAGTGAGTGGTGAGTCGATAGTTGTGAGTCGTAAGTCGTAAATCGTGAGTTGTGAGTTGTGGTAGGAGATTTTTATGGAAGTGATAATTCTCAAAGAGAGTACCAAGGCATAGTAATTGCCACTATTTCTTATGGTAAGGTTAAAACCTTACTTCCTAAATCCCAACACGACCAATAACCAATAACTATAGACTATCGACTTACGATTTACAACTCACAACTCACTACTCACTACTCACGATTTACAACTCACTATTATCGACTATAAACTCTATATCTTTTATAAAGCAAAAAGAAACTATACCCTACAATAATACCTACACCATTGGCAATAATATCCAAAAGAGTAAAATCTCGACTTGGTATAAAGTACTGCACTACTTCTATAAGTATGCCAAAACACATCAAAACGACAAAGTTTTTACCAAAACCTTTTTTATAAACAACCTCTATAAGCAGATACAAAACTGCAAAAGCTGCAAGATGGTTTAGTTTATCCCAGCTTTTTTTTACTATTTCCATCTCATTATTAGTTGTTGCCAAATAAAACACACTAATAAGTGCTATATAAAGCAGTATTAAAAATATATTTTTATTAATCTTCAAATTAAAAACCACCCAACTCTTTAACCATAACAAGTCCAACGCTAATAGGCACAATATATCTTATAGTAAAAAGCCACCAATTATAGATTTTTTCATTGTTAAAAAACTGCATCATATGTTCTTTTAACATCTTTTGACCTATAAAAAATCCAACAAACAAAGATGTAGCTATACCACCCAAAGGAAGCAAGATAGCTGAAGAGATAAAATCAAACCAATCAAAAAGATTTCTAGATCCAAATGTCAAAGCTTCGCTATAAGCACTCAAATTTGATAAAAGAGCAACAAATCCTATAACACTAAGAACCAAAGATATAATAAGTGAAGATTTTTTTCGTGGTATATTGATCCTCTCTTCTAGGTATCTTACACCTGGTTCTAAGATAGATACAGCAGATGTAAGAGCTGCAAAAGCAAGAGAGATAAAAAAAGCTACAGCAATAATATTGCCCATAGCACCTAGCTCATAAAAGAGTGCTGGTAATGTAATAAATACTAACCCAGCACCTTTGGAGCTTTCAAATCCTGCATTAAATAAAATAGTAAATATTATAAGTCCAGCCATCAAAGCTATAATAGTATCAACAATAGCTACAAAAATAGAGGATTTAACTATATTTGTACTCTCATCCAAACTAGATGAATATGTCAAAATAACAGCCATACCTATAGATAATGTAAAAAATGCTTGTCCGATAGCCATCAAAATAGAGCTAGAACTAAACTTATCAAAGTTTGGATAAAACATAAAATAAACTGCATCTTTAAAGCTATCAAAACTCATAGAGTATAAAAGCATACCAACCATTATCACAATAAGTGACGGCATCAAAATAAAGTTAAGTTTTTCAATACCATCTTTAATCCCTCTAGAAACAGTAAAAGCTATAATTAAAAAAGAGATAATAAAATATATAAGCTGAGAGCTAAGATCTGTTGTTAAAAGCTCCATAAAAACCTCTTCTGCTTCTTGTACACTAGATGGAAGGTTCATAAGAGATATCACTATATATTGTAAAATCCACCCCGTAACTATCACATAAAAAGAAAGAATAGTTAAAGCCGTCAAAAAACTAAATCCTGCAAACTTCCAAGATGATTTATTTTTTAGTGCCAAAGATTCAAACGCACTTACGCTATCTTTACTTGTTTTGTATCCTATAAAAGACTCTGCAATAAAAACACTTATACCTATCAAAAGTATTGTAAGTAAATATACAAGCACAAAAGCTCCACCACCATTGTCTCCTGTAAGATATGGAAATTTCCAAATATTTCCGATACCTACAGCACTTCCAGCAGCTGCTAAAATAAATCCAACTCTACTAAACTTATCTTTTATCATTATTCCTCCAAAACTTGTCAAGCAAATATCTTGATGAGCAATTATATCTCATTTTCAATGAAAAAGCAAAATAATTAAGTCCTTATGTGTTACTATACTATTATGTTTAGGATAATTTTGCTTTTATTTGTTTTAACTATATCTTTGTTTGCAAAAGAGATAAAAAAGCTTGATTTCAGTGGGGATATTGATCTTGTATTTGGTGATTTTTCTAAAAATAGCTTAGAAAAAGTTTGCCAAATATCTTATCCACCCTTTTATAAAATATGGCAAAAAAATCCAAGTTTTACAGAAGATGAAATATTGGCTTGTAAAGAGTCTATAGAAGAGTATGCCCAAAGTTTGGGATATTATAAAGCCTTGATATCTTATAAAATAGATAACAATCAAGCTGTTATAGATATAATCAAAAATGAAGCTATTATAATAAACTCTATATCTATAGAAGATGAATATAAAGATATTATTAAACTAAAAATAAATGATAAATTTAACACAATAAGTTTTTCAAATTCAAAAAAAGAGATAAAACAATATCTAAGCCAAAGAGGATATCCAAAAGCTGAACTAAATGTCAAAGCTTATGTAGATCTTGATAACTATAAAGTTGATATAATATATGAAGTATATAAAGATAAGCTTCAATATTTTGATACTGTTACTATAAATAATAACTCAAATGTAGAAGATAAATATATAGCTCAAAAAGTCAAGTTTAAAAAAGGAGATCTTTATAACTCTTTGCTAGTAGAGCAAACTTATGAAGAGTTATATAACTTTGGAATCTATAATTATATCTCCCTAGAACACAACTATACCCAAAACAACACCGTTCCTATCACTATAAACTTAGAACAAGGCACATATAGAG
>JAAYJJ010000109.1 GCA_012522985.1 Aliarcobacter butzleri | reverse complement strand
GGGAAAATATTTGCTGGATTGACTGATAAAAAAGGTGATGATTTTGCTAAAGAAATATCTGAAGATAAAATGCCTTTTATACCTTTTACGAATGTTTGTAATAATTTAAAAATTGATAAAAATCAAATGCAATATGTAAAAATCAAACCTTATGAGAAGCAAAATAAAGTTCAAAAGAATGATATTATTTTTTTGATGAGTAGTGAAACACTTGATGATATTGGTAAATGTTCTATACATCTTGATGAAGAACAGTACTATTTAAACTCATTCTGTAAAGGATTTAGACCCAAAACTTTTGCTGTAAATGCAGAGTTTTTAAATTATCTATTGCAAAGTAAGACATATAGAAATTATTTTGCTTTAGTTGGTCGAGGATTTACAAGAATTAATATTAAACAAGAATATATAAATGATTTATTTGCAGTTTTACCATCAAAAGAAGAACAAGCAAAAATAGCCTCTTTCCTTGATGAAAAAACAGCTCAAATTGATGAAGTTATAAGCCAAAAAGAAAAACTAATCGAACTTTTAAAAGAGCGAAAACAAATCGTTATCAATGATGCAGTAACAAAAGGTTTAGATAAAGATGTAGAGATGACGGATAGTGGTGTTGAATGGATTGGAAAGATACCAAAACATTGGAAATTATTAGCAAATAAGTATGTATTTAACTTGAAAAAGAATTTAGTTGGTAAAAAATCAAATGAATATGATTTATTATCTTTAACACTAGAGGGAATTATTAAAAGAGATTTAGATAAAGGTGGTAAATTTCCAGCTGAATTTGATACTTATCAAGAAGTTAAAAAAGGTGATTTTGTATTTTGTTTGTTTGATGTAGAGGAAACTCCAAGAACGGTTGGACTATCTAAATATGATGGAATGATTACAGGTGCATATACAGTTTTTAGTGTAAAAAATATTAATAAAGAATATTTATATTATTTCTATTTAAACTTAGATAGTAAAAAAAGACTAAAACCTTTATATACTGGATTAAGAAATACAATTTCTAAAGATAACTTTTTTTCATTTAAATCATTTATTCCACCAAAAGATGAACAAATCAAAATCGTAGAATATATTGAAAATCAAACAACAAAAATTGATAAAGCCATAGAATTACAACAAAACTATATATCAAAACTCAAAGAGTATAAAGCATCGCTTATTGATAGCGTTGTAACTGGGAAAGTGAGGGTAGCTTGATGTGGCATAAAAACTCAGTTGTTCGGAATTACCGAACAACCACTAAAAGATTGAAATATTCGGTAATTCCAAACAGTTGCAAAAGTATATAAAGAGGTTAAAATGATAGTAAGTAAAACTAACGAAGAAGCATTAGAGAGTTGTATTGAAAGTTCTTTATTAGAACAAGGTTTTGTCAGAGGTGAAAACAAAGATTTTAATAAAGATTATGCGATTGATGAAAAGATATTTTGGGATTTCTTAGAATCTTCACAAGCAGATGAACTAGAAAAACTTAAACGAGACCCACAATATAAACTAAAAATCATCCAAAGACTTGATAAGATGATTAAAAAGTATGGGATTTTAAAAATCCTAAAAAAAGGTCTTGATGTAGATGATGCACATTTTAAACTCTTCTTTATTGCACCTTTAGCTTCAAGTGGGCAAGAGTTACAAAAAAGATTTGCTTCAAATGTTTTTAGTGTAACAAGACAAGTAACTTTCTCAAATGCAAATCCATTGCTTGAACTTGATATGGTTTTATTTATAAATGGATTACCTATTATTACAATGGAACTAAAAAATCATTGGACAGGACAAAATGCTAGGTATCATGGTATTAAACAATATAAAGAAGATAGAGACCCTAAAGAGCCTTTATTAAACTTTGCACGATGTATTGTTCATTTTGCTATTGATACTGATGAAGCATTTATGACTACAAAATTAGAAAAAGATAAAACTTTCTTCTTACCTTTTAATAAAGGAAATAATTTTGGAGCTGGAAATGAAGTAAATCCAAATGGACATAAAACAGCTTATTTATGGGAAGAGATTTTTAGTAAAAACTCACTAGCAAATATCATACAACACTTTGTAAGGCTTGATGGCGATACACTCTTTTTTCCACGGTACCATCAACTAGATGTTGTGCGAAAACTTATAGATGATGTTAGCCAAAACGGAGTTGGAAAAACCTATTTAATCCAACATAGTGCAGGAAGTGGAAAATCAAACTCTATTACATGGAGTGCATTTGGGCTTATTGAAGCATATTATAAAGATGAAGAGTTACCACTTTTTAATAGTGTAATAATTGTAACTGATAGAAAAGTATTAGATAAACAGCTCAGGGACAATGTAAAAAGCTTTAGTGAACAAAAAAATATAGTTGCACCTGCATATAGTTCAAGTGAGCTAAAAAGCAATCTTGAAAATGGTAAAAAGATTATAATTACAACTATTCAAAAGTTTCCTTTTATAGTAGATGGAATATCTGATTTAAGTGATAAAAGATTTGCTGTGATTATTGATGAAGCACACTCATCTCAAAGTGGAACAGCACATAATAAGATGAATGAAGCGATGGGTAAAAATGATTTCAATGAAGAGCTTGATGCACAAGATTTGGTATTAGAGATTATGAGAAGTAGAAAAATGAAGGGAAATGCTTCATATTTTGCTTTTACAGCAACACCAAAAAACACAACACTAGAAAAGTTTGGAACAATGCAAGAAGATGGTACTTTTAAACCATTTCATCTTTATTCTATGAAACAGGCAATTGAAGAGGGCTTTATTTTAGATGTACTTTCAAACTATACAACTTATAAAAGTTATTATGAAATAGCAAAATCAATAGATGATAATCCACTATTTGATACGAAAAAAGCACAAAAGAAACTAAAAAGTTTTGTGGAGAAAAATCCATCTACAATAGCTACAAAAGTTGAAATAATACTTGAGCATTTTATACAAAAAATTGTAAAAACTAAAAAATTAAAAGGTAAAGCAAAAGCTATGGTGGTAACTTCTAATATCCAAACAGCTATTGTCTATTTTCAAGCTATAAATAAAAAGCTAGATGAACTTGGTAATCCTTTCAAAGCTATAATTGCATTTTCTGGCAAAAAAGAGCTAAATGCAATTGAATACACTGAAGATGAGATGAACGGCTTTGCTTCAAAAGATATAAGTGATAAATTTGATACAGATGAATATAGACTACTTGTTGTAGCTAATAAATTCTTAACAGGCTTTGATCAACCAAAACTTTGCACTATGTATGTAGATAAAAAACTTCAAGGAGTTTTAGCTGTTCAAGCTTTATCAAGACTAAATAGGGCTTCATCAAAATATGGTAAAAAAACAGAAGATATATTTGTATTGGATTTTTTCAATAAAACAGAAGATATAAAAGAGTCGTTTGACCCATTTTATACATCAACAACTTTAAGTGAAGCAACTGATATAAATATACTTCATGAGTTAAAAGATAATTTGGATGATTTAGGTGTTTATGAAACAGTTGAAGTTGATGAGTTTTTTGAAAAATATTTCAAAGGCGAAGATGCTTCAAAACTTTCACCAATAATTGATATTTCTGCTCAAAGATTTAATAGTGAATTAGAATTAAGTGATGAAGAGAAAGCAGATTATAAAATAAAAGCTAAACAGTTTGTAAAAATATATGGGCAAATGGCTTCTATTATGCCATATGAGATTGTTGCTTGGGAAAAACTGTTTTGGTTTTTAAAATTCTTAATTCCAAAAATGATTATAAAAGATAAAGATCAAGATATGCTTGATGAGCTTTTGAATAGTGTGGATTTATCAACTTATGGATTAGAAAGAGTTAAATTAGGAATTAGTATAGAACTTGATGATAGTGAAACAGAAGTTAATCCACAAAATGCAAATCCAAGAGGAGCTCATGGAGCTAGTGAGAAAGATTTACTAGATACTATTATTGAAGCTTTTAATGAAAAATGGTTTAGCGGATGGGATGAAACTCCAGATGAGCAAAAAATAAGACTTTTGCATATAATCAAAAAAATAAGAGAGCATAAAGATTTTGAAGTAAAATATCAAAACAATCAAGATAGCCATACTAAAAAAATAGCACTTGATAGTATGATAAGAGAAGTTATGAATCAAAATAGAAAAAAAGAGTTAGATTTATATAGACTTTATGCAAATGAAGATGATTTTAAAGTAGATTTTTATAACTATATTCATAGAGTTTTAAACTCTGATTTAGGTGTAAAATATACCTATTTATAGGCTCTATTAAAGCTTTTATATAATACAAACTACAGTTATATGATAACTGTGAAGCAAGAAAAGTTTCTCTTAGTGTTTCTATATTACTATTTAGTGTAAGTGATTTTAGCAAGTTTGTATTTGAAATATATAGTTTATTAGGCATTCTAAGAACTTTAAATCTTTTACCTTCAAAAACAATATGTCTTAGTAGTTCTGCTTATGTAAGTACTCTATATAATTATATAAAGTTGTTTGTGAAACTCCAACTGTTTTACTAAGGCTATCAATAGATAGTTCCAAAGGTTTAGAGATAGATATAGTATATAATAGTTTTTTTAATATTTCAATATTTGAAGCACTTATATTATAAAGAAGAGCGATATTGGAGTATAAAATAGTAGTATTGATATTATTTGTTATTTTCTTGAAATAAGCCTATTTTTGATACAATAAATATATTTTATATCAAACTTTTAGTTTAGGAACTATAAATGCTAACATTGAGC
>JAAYJJ010000108.1 GCA_012522985.1 Aliarcobacter butzleri | reverse complement strand
CCTTCTCAAATCCATTTTCTTTCCGATTTTGCTTTATTTTTCTTAAAACTTTATCATAATAAGTTTTCCAAATAGATATATACTCTATTTTAAGTGGATCTACTCTTTTTGCACTTCCACCACTACTTATGATTTTTTTATACTCTTTTTGTATAAGTGCTACTTTAACGCTTATATCATCTATAGCATCTAAAATCAAATCATAAGAGCTAAAATCAAACTCCTCTACCCACTCTTTGCTTAGTTTAAGATCTAAAGCTACAATATTTGGATAGAGTTTACTTAAAACATCTACCTTTTTTTCTCCAATTCTATCACTTCCTATTTGTCTGTTTTGATTACTTATATCAAATCTATCATAATCAACTATTGTTATATTTTGTACTCCACTTCTATACAAAGCATCCAAAGCCACCCCACCTACTCCGCCTACTCCTAGTATGATTATTTTGCTATTTTTAAGTTTTTCAAATCTATTACCAAAAATCTTTTTGACTCTATCAAATCTATCTTCTTTTAAATCAAGCATCTTTTATAACCTATATTTTAATCTATTTTTAGCTACAATTGTACCTTATAAAACATAAGATAAAGGTAGTCATTATGATGGACAAAGAACCTATGAGTATATATGGTTATGAAAAAATATCTGGAGAGTTAGATGATTTAAGGAGTGTAGAAAGACCAGAGACTTTGATAGCTATAGAAGAAGCTAGACAACTAGGAGATCTAAAAGAAAATGCAGAATACCATGCAGCTAGAGAAAAACTAAAGATAATTGATGCAAAAATAGCTGAAATAAGTGATCTTATCTCAAAAGCAATTATTATTGACCCTGCGACTTTACCACATGATAGAGTGAGTTTTGGCTCAACTGTAGTTTTAGAAGATTTAGATACAGCTGAAGAGCTTAGCTATACTATAGTTGGATCTATAGAAAGCGATCCATCCATAGGAAAAATCTCTTTTAACTCTCCACTAGCTAAACAACTTCTTGGTAAAAAAGAGGGGGCTGATTTTAAAGCAATATTACCTATTGGCTCAAAAGAGTATGAAATTTTAAAAGTATATTATAAGGAAGAAGAGTGATCAAAACTGCTATTATAGGAGCTAGTGGATATACAGGATTGGAGCTTATTAAACTAATACTAGTTCATCCAAAGTTTGAACTAAGTTATATAGCAAACTCTGAGGGAAACACTACTGTATCGAGTTTACATCCTAGCTTAAAAAATATTTGTGATTTAGTAGTACATAAAGCAGATACAAAAGAGATTTTAGACTCTTGTGAATTGGCATTTTTGGCTCTACCTCATCAAACCTCTATGGCATTAGCTAAAGATCTTATTGCTGGTGGAGTAGTTGTAGTTGATCTTTCTGCTGATTATAGGCTAGAGCTTGATACTTATGAAGAGTATTATTGCCCTCATATAGATAAAGCCAATCTATCAAAAGCTATATATGGATTGCCTGAATTTTATGCAAAAGAGCTATATAATGCAAAGCTTATAGCAAACCCTGGGTGTTATCCAACTGCATCTTTACTAGGGATTTTGCCTTTTGTTTCCTATATAAAAGAAAATAGTAGTATTTTTATAGATGCCAAAAGTGGTGTTAGTGGTGCTGGTAAAAAGCTAAGTGAGACTACACACTACTGCACTATCAATGAAAATATATTTGCCTACAATCCTCTAAAACACCGCCATGCACCAGAGATAAAAGAAAAAATCAAAAAAATATATAATAAAGATCTACAAATCAACTTTATACCTCATCTCATCCCTGCTACTAGAGGAATGTTATGTTCTATTTATGTTTCACTCCAAGAAGAGATAGATGCCTATGAAGTTTTAAAAGAGTTTTATAAAGAGTCTAAGTTCGTAAGAGTTTTTAATAAGCCTGTAGATATCAAATCATCAAGTGGAACAAACTTTTGTGATATATTTGCTACAACAAATAAAAAAGATCTTTTTGTAAGTAGCTCTATTGACAACCTCTTGCGAGGTGCTTCTTCACAAGCTGTAGTAAATGCAAACTTAGCTTTTGGATTTGAAGAGGATCTTGGTATAGTTAAATACGCATATGTACCATAATACTACACTAAATATCAAAGAAAATGCTATTTTTATAGCTGATAGCCACTATAATAAAAATAAAACTGAGCTAGTTGATATCTTAACTCAAATATTAGAAAATAAGATATCAACAACTCAACTTTTTTTAATGGGTGATATTTTTGATTTTTTATCTAGTGAATCAAGCTATTTTATTAATCTAAACCAAAATATTATAGATCTTATTAACTCTATCTCACAAAATATAGAGGTTTTTTACTTTGAGGGAAATCACGACTTCAACCTACAAACTCTCTTTCCTAATGTACTTATTTTTGATAGAAGATCTCAACCAGTTTTGTTTACTATCAACAATAAAAAAGCTTATTTAAGCCACGGTGATATATATACTTCTTTTATTTATAATCTATACTCTAAAATAATAAGAAATAGTTGTGTACTAAGATTTCTAAACTTTATAGATATAAATAACTTTATAAGTAAGTTTATAGAAGAATCATTATCGCAAAAAGATATATGCAAAGAGTTATTAAACTTTGATTTAAAAGCAAAAAATAGAATCCTTTTATACCCAGAATGTGATATTATTATAGAGGGACATTTCCATCAAAACTATCAACTTTCTTATAATAACAAACTTTATATAAACTTACCTTCAGCTTATTGTTCAAAAAGTTATGCTAAAATAAATACGAAAACTACTACAATAGATACAATAAGGATATAACATCAAAAAAGTATTGGCAAATAGTTTTTTACTTGCTTTTGTTTTGATTATTGGATTTGCTTTAGCTGCTATTATCCATAGTTATAAAATCAATCAATATATAGAAAGCACCAAGTTTTTCAAAGAAAAAATAGAAAAACTACGATATTGTGATGAAAAACTAAGTGTTTTGACTTTGGAAAAAACTATATTATTACATGAAAATGATAATAGTATTGATAAACTAATAAGTACTATACATAAGCATATAGATGATCTAAAAAATAAAAAAATAGACTCTTTTACAATGCTATATATTGATGAGTTTTTGGAACTACTAATACAAAAAGAAAAATATGCAAAACTAGCTATTCAAGCAGCAAAAAATATAAATAACACTACTGTTGGAATCCAAGCACTACAGTTTAATATAAGAGAGAGTGTTGATTTAAACATAGAAGAGGAGAAAAAACTACTCTTTTTAAGTAACTCAACCTTACTTGCTATTTTGACTAATAAAGACTTTAAAAATACTGATCAAATACCTCTTATATCCCAATATATAAATGTATTCGAAGCTATGAAGTTTGAGAACAATCAACTAAATGAGTATAAAGAGATAGCAAAGTTTTTATATAATGATTATATTACAAATCAAACTATCTATATTGACTCTTTGCATAACGCCTTTGAGATACAATCTCAATATATTATCTCTTTACTTGAAGAGCATTTTGATAATAATGCAAAAAATGGATTATCAAACTTAAATACAGTCTCTATTTTATTTGTAGTAATTTTTATAATAACAATCATTTCTATACTATTTTTATTAGTTAAAACAAATAAATACAATAAACGACTAAATATTATTACAAAAACCTTAGAGTTTAACTCAAAATATGATAAATTAACAGGACTACTCAATAGAAATAGCTTCAATGAGTTAGTAAAGATAAAAGATTATAACACATTTGTACTCTTTAATATTGATAACTTTAAAGATTTAAATGATTTTTATGGATTTGATGTTGGTGATAGTGAATTATATAAGGTAGCAAATAGGATTAAACTATATGTTGCTTAGTTTTATCCACAAGATTCACAAGTATTTAGATTGGGTGGTGATGATTTTGGAGTTTTGATTAAATCTCATACAAAAAACTCCACTTATAACTCTTTGGTTTATAACTTTTTAACACAAATAAGTGAAACTTCTTTTGGGATTAAGGGTTTT
>JAAYJJ010000107.1 GCA_012522985.1 Aliarcobacter butzleri | reverse complement strand
TTTTCACTACTACTTAAACTTGATAGATCTTTTGAGGTTTGCTCGATAGCATTTGCAGCTGATGAAACATCAAAAATAAGCTTTTTAATATTTACCCCTTCATCTGATATTTCACTTGAAAGTTTAGATAGATTTCTTGCTAAATCACTACTATTTTGTAATAACATCTCTATATTTTTAATATTTTTATTACTAAATAATCCATCATCTTTAAAAGTCTCTTCTATAGCATCTAAGGTTTGTTCTAGTTTTGCTATCAAAGATGCTAAAGAGGTATCATATCTACTAAAAAGTGATGGTCTAGTTGGAATAATACCAAGTTTATTTATATCTGTAGTTGTTTTTAATATACTACTATCTTTAGAACCACCTTCAATCTCTAAAAACATCAAACCCGTTATTCCTTGGGGCTTTAAAGTTGCATAACTATCTATTTTTATTGGCGTTTTGCCATCAACTTTTATAATAATACAAACTATTTCAGAGTTATTTGGATCTATATATATCTTATCTACTTCACCTACATTTACTCCCATAAGCCTAACTGAGGCCTTGATATTAAGCCCAGAGACTGATTCTATAGTATTTACTTGATAATATTTATAATCTCTATTTTTAGAATAATTTCCATGCCATAATAAAAAGATTACTAAGCCAACAACAACTATAAAAACAAACATCCCAACAAGTGTATATTGAACTCTATTTTCCATTAACAATCCTTTATTCTGTAAATTTTTGTAATAATTTTGGATTCGTTTTTTCTAGCAACTCAATATCTCCTTCAAATACTACTTTTTGATCTTGAAGTATTGTAAATCTATCTAAAACATTTTTAATACTATCTTTATCATGTGTAACCATAACTATAGTCATTCCTAAAGTCTCTTGTAGTTTTAGTATAAGCCTATCAAACTCTCTTGAACTAGCTGGATCTAAACCACTTGTAGGCTCATCTAAAAATAGTATTTTTGGATCAAGTATCAAAGCTCTTGCTAGTCCTGCTCTTTTTTTCATACCGCCACTTAGCTCTGATGGGTATAAATAGGCTGAATGAGCTGGTAATCCTACCATTTTAAGTTTAAGAAGTGCTAACTCTTTGATAAAATAATCTGGTAAAGATGTATATTCTCTAAGAGGTATCATAATATTTTCCAATACATTAAGTGTACTATAAAGTGCTCCAAATTGAAACAACACTCCCCACTGAGTTCTAAGCTCTTCTTCTTCTTTGATAGTAAGATTTATTATATCTTTACCTAAAACAGTAATCTTTCCACTATCTATTTTTTGTAAAAGTATCATTTCTCTAAGAAGTGTAGTTTTACCACTTCCACTACCACCAAGAAGTCCATAAATCTCACCTTCATTGATAGTAAGATTTACTTTATCATGTACAACATTATCTCCAAATTTTGTAACAACATCCTTTACTTCTATAATCATATGCCCATCTTTGTAAGTATAACTGAAACAACAGCATTAAATGCAATTACCCAAAATATAGCATTAACTACACTTAATGTTGTATATTTTCCAACACTTTGGGTATTTGATTCTACCAAAAATCCTCTAAAACACCCAACTAAAGCAATAATAAAACCAAAAAAAGGAGCTTTTACAAGCCCTATTAAGATATGTTTTAACTCAACAGTCTCTCTAAATCTATCTATAAACTCTATATATGAAATACCAAGATCAGCATAAGCTATAATCATACCACCAAAAACTGTAACACTATCTGCTATGATTACAAGCAATGGTAAAACCACCATCATAGCCACAATTCTAGGTAAAACTATAAATTCCCATGTTCTAAAACCCATAGTTTTCATAGCATCTATCTCTTCTGTTAGCTTCATTACACCTATTTCTGCTGTATATGCTGAAGATGTTCTTCCTGCTATTACTATAGCTGCTATTAATGGTGCTAACTCCCTTGTAGCAGAGATTCCAACAAGCTCAACTACGAAAATATTTGCTCCAAATTGTTGAAGTTGCACTGAGCCTTGATAGGTTAAGACTACTCCTATTAGTAAAGAGGTTATTACAATAATAGGCACAGCATAGAGGCCATTGTGTTCTATATGATATAGCATTGATTTAAATCTTATTTTTTGTGGATTATATAGTGTTCCAATAAAAGCAAGTACTACCCCACCCAAAAAGTTAATAAAAGAGATAAAAACCGCATAATTATCATATAGATATTTTCCTATATTATAAAAAAAGTTTGTTATTAAAGTCTCTTTTTTTTCTATCTTTTCATCTATATCATACTCTTTACATAGCTCTACTAAAGAGAGATTTTTGCTATTTTTAGAGCTGATTTTGATAGATTGATTTTTAGCTTTTGCTTGTTTTTGTATATATAATATTGCCATAGCTCCAGCAGTATCTAGCTTAGAGATATTGCTTATCTCCAACTCTATTGGCTTATCTTTGATTAACTCATCTTGTTTATCTAGTACTCTATTTATATTTAGATTTGTCCACTCTCCAAAACACTCTATATATAGTAGATTATTAGATTCAGTTATATTATATAAGAGTTGTTTCATCTTGACTCTTTTGATATTCCCATTTAAGCTCAATACCTTTTGAGGTTGTAATAAAACCATCTATAATAATCTCTTTATTATGTACCATATTATGATGTTGTTTACAAAGTGGAATAAGATTTGATCTATGGTTTTTATGAATATGTCCTATAAATCCATCTTCATTTGCCATATTTTGTTCTAGTCTATGATGTACATCTTCTACAGCCTTACCACATATTGCACAATTTACTAAAAATAGATTTTTATTATATTTACTGGTTTTTTTAGTTTTTAAACGATCTAATTCACTATAATCATCTGATATCTTTTTTCTTATTTCATTGGCAACTCTTAAAAACTCTTCATCAATATGCAAAGATTTAGCAAACTCCAATCCATAAATACTACTTCCTTGCCCATATCTTAGTTTCCTATCAAAAATAAGCTTATCTTCACTCATCTGATAATAAACACTTAAATGTAGTGCCATAATATTTCTAAGAGCTGCTATCTCTTCTAGCTGTGTGAGTTGATGAAGATGTGTAGCAAATACAAACAATGAATCAAACTTAGAGAGTTTTAAAATAGCACTTGCTACTATACTTACCCCGCTTAATGTCTCTGTAGAGTGGCTTATCTCATCTCCTAGGATTAATGATTTTTTAGATGCTCTATTAAATATATTTTTAAGCTCAATCATTTCAACAGCAAAAGAGGATAATCCTTTTGAGATATTGTCATTTCCACTAATTCTAGTAAAAATAGATTCAAATATAGAAAACCTCATCGATTTTGCAGGTACAAAAAACCCAGCTTGAGCTAAAATAACTGATATTCCTATAGCTTTCATCAAAGATGACTTTCCAGCACTATTTATACCATAAAGCAATATTCCATTGATTTTATTTTCCAACACACTAAGAGGTTTTGAATGTTCCACTATACAATTGTTTTTAAGTTCATCACTTATTAAGGTAAGATCTCCAAGAACTATATCATTTGGTATATAATCAACTGAACTTAGAGTCTGTTCTATAATAGGATGCCTTAAAGCTACTATTTCCAAAAAGTTATCATTGTTTTTTGTTTTTACTATTTTTGGACAAACAAAATTGTATTTTTTGGATACTTTTATATTGGATATAGAAACATCAATCTCAGATATAAACTCTACTAAATCTTCCAATATTTTTGAATATTTTTTATCAAATTCAGCTATTTTATCTCTAAAAACTTGTTTATTTAGCTCTATTATTTTAGATAAATTTCCAGCATATTGATCTGTTACTTCTTGTGTTATTTCATTTGTTATTTTAACATTATTTGTTTGTATTTTAACCTTAAAGTTTTTAAAAAGCAACAACTTATCATCCAAAATAATATGAGATGACTCAAACTCCTCTTTGATAGAATAAAATCTATTTTTTGTCATAGAGATAAAAAATCCCTCTTTATCAAGTCTATTTATCTGTACCAAAGAGTTATCTTCACTAGCTAAAAGCTTGACTATACTATCTCTTATAAGCTCTAATTTATCTAAAAGTTCACAATTAGCTTTTACAAGTTCATCTATTTGTGAGTTTATTCCCTCTTTTATAGTATTTTCATTAATATCTTTTAGCATATATTTACCAGTAGCACTAAGCTCAAAAGCACTATCTATATCACTTAAAAACTGATTTATCTCATGTTGTGAACAAGGTGCTTTGTAAAATTGGTAATTTTCCATATAAATAACTATCTCTTTGATATTAAAAAGTGAATCATATAGATAGTTTAGCTCAAAAGGATGTAATCTATTAAGCTTTATTCTTCTTCCAAGTCTTGCTAAATCATAGATTTTTGCTAATTCTTTATCTATTGGGTTATAATAATCATATAGCTCTAAAGATAAAGATTGTCTTCTTAATATCTCTTTATAATCTTTTATTGGGTTTGTAACTCTCTCTTTTAAAAGTCTTTTACCCATAGCAGTTGATGTTTGATTGATAATTTTAAGTAAAGAGATATTATGAGGTGTTTCTATAATATTAAGCTGTTCTAGTGCATTATTTCCAAGATATACAAACCTACCAACATCTAGCTTTATTGGAGCTTGTAACTTTTGAATAACAGTGCCATCATGCTCTATTACAAAATCAATAAGCAAAGCTAAAGATTCACTTGCCAAAGGTGAAGTCTCAAGATCTAGATGCTCTATAGGGGTAAGAAGTGACTCTATAGCAAAAACTGTTTTAAATAACTCATTTTGATAAGCAATCTTTGCTCTAAAATCTCTAATATGAAAAGTCTTATTTGAAAGCTCTAAATATCGTAAAATCTCTTCTTTTGATATCTCCTTATCAAGTAAAGAGATCACAACTTCACTTGTTTTATACATATTCATATAATTAAAAGCCTCATCAAGTGCAAAGCTTTTATCTTCACTAGTACTATGTATCTCACTATAATAACACTTTCCTGTTGTCACATCTATAGCACTATATCCTACTAAATAGATATCTTTATGTTTATCTATTGTTAAAGTAGTTAAAAAATTCTCATCATTATTTACCACATAATCAAAGTTCACTCCTGGTGAAATAACTACATCAAGATATCTACTTACATTTGGTGGGATACCTTTTTGTTTTATTACTCCTATTGTATATTTTTGTTCATTTACTACTCTTGCTAGATGTTTATCAAAGCTAACAGCAGGAACTCCAGCCATAAGTGGGTTTTCTATAGAGTTTTCTAATATATTTTTATTTTTTCTTGTTAGTTGAATATTTAAAACTTCAGAGATCTCTTTGGCTTTACCTATTTGTAACTCATCATTATTTACCTCATAAACTTCAAAAAATGTACCAATCTCCATCAAAATAATAGCATTTTGACCATATTTTTGTTCAAATAATCTTTGTAACTCAAAATAAGTAATAGTTAATAATTGCTTTTTTTGCAATATCTCATTTACTTCATTTACTAACACTCTCTTCCTTATTATTTATGATCTCTTTTAACCACTTTCTTATCATCTCTCTTTCTTTTACTGATAAATCAGCCTCACTATGAAACCTAATATAATCTCTTGGTGGCATAGGTGCATAAACTGTTCTAAAAAACTCTTTTATTTTTTCATATTGTTTATCTTCATCATACTCTTGCCATATAGAAAAGTTAAGTGCTGCTCTTGCATTTGTCACATTTTTACTTACACTATAAGACATAGGTGCTATATAGCTATACCATGGCCACTTTGTCTCATATGAATGACAATCATAACAAGCATGTTTTATCAAAGGCTCTATCTCTTTTGGAAAAACAAACTCACTATTTTTATCAAAAGTAGGATTTGACTTAGGTGCTGGGATAAATTGCATAGCAAGTATTATAACAATAAAAACAAAAAAAGTACCCTTCATCTACTTATCCAATAAATCATATAACCGTCCCAACTCTTCTTGAAGTTGTACTAAAGAGATATTTCTTGATTTTCTTATAAACTCTCTACCTTCCAAAAAAACCAAAAGTGTTGGCATAGTAAAAACACTATATTTAGCACATAGCTCTAAGTTCTCTTCACTTTTTATATAAACTTTTTTGATTTTTGGAAAGTTTTCTTCAAACATTGTATCAATTTTTGGCTTTAAAACAGAGCAAACTCCACACTCTTTACTACTAAAATAGAGCATTACCCCTAAGCTTGTTTTTATAAGTTCATCTATTTTATCACTCATTTTATTTATCCTATTATTAACCAAAATTATGATATTATACCCTATGATAACTTTTAATCAAGATATAGAATTTATTGAAGAAGGAAGGGAATGTTCATACTTCCCTAGTTGTGAAATATCAGATATTAAATATCGTATTATTCACAGTTGTCAAAGTGATGAATATTTAGATATGCTCCAAAAAGGTTGGAGAAGATTTGGTAAAATGCACTTTGTACCAGTCTGTAAAGAGTGTACTAAATGTATAAGTATGAGAGTTGATGTAGAAAACTACTCTTTTAGTAAATCAGAACTCCGTGTATTAAATAAAAACAAAGATACAAAGATTTTTATACAACCTCCTAGTGTATCTTATGAGCATTTGGAACTTTATAATAAATATCATCAATATATGCAAGATAAAAAAGGATGGAGTTATAATCCTATATCTATCAATGAATATATAAGCTCATATGTAGATGGAAAAGAGAGTGGTTTTGCTAAAGAGATTTTATATTTTATAGATGATAAGCTAGTTGGTGTTGCTTTAGTGGATATTATCAAAGAGGGTATCTCATCTATTTATTGTTTTTATGATCATGATTATAAACATCACTCAATAGGACAGTTTTCTATACTTTTTCAAATACGAATAGCAAAAGAGCTGAAAATTCCCTATATTTATCTAGGATATTGGATAAAAGACCACTATAGTATAGGATGTAAAGAAAAATATTAACCATATGAAGTATTACAACATAGAGCAGGAGATAAAGATGAACCAAGCTGGAAACTCAACAAGTGAAGGGATTTTGGTTAAATTTGAATAACTTTTTTAAAAAGAAGAAAAAATTTGTAAACGAATGTTAGAGTTTTTTGAAGATGACAAGAATTTTTTATTGGATTCAACAGGTACAAATATTGATGAATTAGAAAATATTCATAAAAAAATAAATCAATTGATTTTAAAATTAATTGAAATTTTAAACAAAACATTAAACAATATAATAGTAAAATACGAGCTAGACATAGCAAAAAGATTTATTATTTTTACTATCGAAGAAAATGATAATTTTTTTGATATACATATAGATATAGAAGATGATGGGTTTTTAATGGAGATAAAGCAATGAATAAAGAAAATATAATAGTAATATCTTTATTTATATTTTTATCTTTAGTGGGATATGGAGTTGGATATTTTATATCTTCATTTCTTAATACAAACCAAACAATAAAAGATGCTGTGCATTTTTTGTTAATTTTTGCTATAATTACAACGTTTTATTCTATACTAAAGATAAAAGTTTTTAAATATTTCAAAATTGAGGAAAAAAATGAAAATTAAACTACTTGCTTTGATGTTGTTTTTAAGTAGCCTAGCTTTTGCTACAAACGAAGAATCATACAATATCAATAATGAAGCTGATTGTATTATACTAGCTGATGAAAACTCTATTATATGCAAATTTATCACCCAACCAAGTAATGAAGATCAAGAGGTAAAGCTATTGTGGATTGGACCAAAAAATATCATCCAAAGAGAAAGAGATATAACAATCTCAGCTAAAAATAGCTCTATATATGATTATAGATTTTTAGATGGTAGAGATAAAGGTACTTGGACTTTCAAAGTACTAAAAGGTGAAGAAGAACTAGCTAGTACTACTTTTGAA
>JAAYJJ010000106.1 GCA_012522985.1 Aliarcobacter butzleri | reverse complement strand
TATATCTATCAAAGATCTAGCATATCTTATCAAAGATATAGTAGGATTTGGAGGTGAGTTGTATTTCAATACAGATAAACCAGATGGTACTATGATAAAGCTAACAAACCCTAGTAAGCTTCACTCTTTGGGTTGGAAGCATAAAATTGAGCTGGAAAATGGAATTAAAACTATGTATGAGTGGTATTTAAACAGTGAAAAATAATCTTAGCACTAAACACTTAACACTTAACGCTAATAATGGAAACATTACTTTAGAAAATGACTTCACAAATTTTGTAAAAGAGATAAAAACTAAGATTTTATCTTCTCAATATGAAGCTTTAAAAGCTGTAAACAAAGAGCTTATAAACCTATATTGGGAGATTGGAAAAGATATTGTAGAGAAGCAAGAACAGTTTGGTTGGGGAAAAGCAGTAGTTCAAAATCTTTCAAATGAACTTCAAAAAGAGTTTGTAGGAATAAAAGGTTTTAGTATGCAAAACCTTTGGAATATGCGACAATTTTATCTTGAGTATTATCAAAATGAAAAACTCCAACCATTGGTTGGAGAAATTAGTTGGACAAAAAATGTAATTATTTTCCAAAAATGTAAAGATAATCTTGAAAGAGAATTTTATATTAAAACAACTATAAAGTTTGGTATGACAAAAGATGTCTTGATAAATCAAATCGAAAATAAATCCTATGAAAAATTTCTTTTAAATCAAACAAATTTTGACAATACTATTGTAGAAAAGTATAAAAATCAAGCAGTTTTAGCTGTAAAAGATGAGTATAATTTTGATTTTTTAAACTTGAGCGAAAAATATGATGAAAAAGAGTTAGAACTGGGGCTTATAAACAGTGTAAGAGAGTTTTTGGCTCAAATGGGGAGTGATTTTACCTTTGTAGGAAATCAATATCGCCTTGAAATAGATGATGAAGAGTATTTTATAGATTTACTTTTGTATCATAGACGGCTTAAATCACTCATTGCAATAGAGCTAAAAATAGGAAAATTCAAACCAGAATATGCAGGAAAAATGAATTTTTATCTATCAGCATTAAATGATAAAGTCAAGCTAGAAGATGAAAATCCATCTATTGGAATAATTATTTGTAAAGATAAAAAAAGAACAACAGTAGAGTATGCCCTAAAAGATAGCAACCAACCAATCGGAGTGGCGACATATAAGCTAACAGAAACTCTACCAAAAGAGTATAAAAATTTACTTCCTACAACAGAAGATATAAGTAGAAAATTAGAAGACTTGCTATAAGATGAATGTATGAAAAATAATCTTAACTATAAACTCTTAGCACTTAATACAAATAGAAAAATCCCACTTTTAGGGAAAAATTTTGATAAATAAAATAAAATCTCTAAAAAACCATTCAGGCTTTATGCGATACTTTGCCAATACCTCATGGCTTTTTGCCGAAAAAGTATTAAGAATGATAGTAGGTCTTTTTGTGGGAATTTGGGTAGCAAGATATCTGGGTCCTGAGCAATTTGGACTTTTTTCATATGCTCAAAGTTTTGTGGGGCTTTTTACAGCAATTGCAACTCTAGGACTAGATGGAATAGTAGTGCGAGAGCTTGTAAAAGATGAAAGCCGTAGAGATGAGCTAATAGGTACGGCTTTTTATCTTAAACTTATAGGTGCTATTGCAGTGTTAATAGTTTTAGCTGTAGCTATACAATTTACTTCAAATGACCACGATACAAATGTATTAGTATTTATAATAGCAAGTGCAACTATATTTCAAGCATTTAATGTAGTGGATATGTACTTTCAAGCAAAAGTTTTATCAAAATATGTAGTATATGCAAATGTTATATCTCTTTTTGTAAGTAGTATTGTAAAAATAGTTTTAATTTTAAATGATGCACCACTTCTAGCTTTTGCATGGGCTACTTTGTTTGATAGTGTTGTTTTGGCTCTAGGGTTTATTTATTACTACATAAAAAATAATTCAACATTTAACATTCAACATTTAACATTTAAAAGAGAAACAGCAGTTTCTCTTTTGAAAGATAGTTGGCCATTAATTATTGCAGGAATAGGTTATGTGGTTTATACAAAAATTGATCAAATAATGTTATTTGAATACTTGGGTTCGGAGTCTGTTGGTTATTATTCGATTGCAATTACATTTATTACATATTTTATTTTTTTTCCGAATATAATACTATCCACAGTATTTCCTAAATTAGTAGAAAATTACAAAAATAATCTTGATTTATTTTATATTAGAATAATGAATATATACAGATTCTTTTTTTTATTGAGTTTGAGTTTTATCCTTATGATGTTTGTTGCAGGAAAAGATATAATAATATTATTATATGGTGATAAATATATTATGTCGTCAGAAATTATATTTTTATTATCATTCGTTTTTTTATTTGAAGCATTAGCAGTTATAAATGGCCGTTGGATATGGATAAAAAATCTTCAAATAATTTCTCTACAAAGAACAATTTTAGGAGCTTTTATCAACATAGGATTGAATGTAGTTTTGATACCTAAATTAGGTATAAATGGAGCTGTATACTCTACTTTAATGACTCTGTTTTTGGTAAATACAATATTTTTTTATACAAATAAAAATACAAAAGAAATTTTTCTTACACAAATTAAAGCTTTACTTACAATATATAAAATAGGAGATATAAAACAATGGGTGAAAAAATAAAAACATTATCAAAAGGTAAACTTTTAAATGCAGATTTTGAAGTGGAGTTAAATCATCCACCTTCAAGTGGACAAGATCAACAGATTCATATTCAAT
>JAAYJJ010000105.1 GCA_012522985.1 Aliarcobacter butzleri | reverse complement strand
GCAGTTCCAGCAGTAGTTCCTGTAGCTCCTGTTGTTGCCCCAGTTGTTCCAGCCGTACCACCGCTACTAGCTCCAGTAGCACCAGTTGCTGTTTCTGCTGCTAGTACACTTCCAGCAAATAACATACTTGCACAAACTACAGATATAAATTTTTTCATATTAATCCCTTTGAGAACATTATTTTAATCATTATATTAAGTTATTCCTTAAAGTCTTCTAAATTTTGTTTAATACTATATATGTTTCCATATGGACTTCCCACCAAAGAGTTTGGTTGAGCTACACTTTGAGCCACATCTCTAGTCCATGCACTTAGCCCATATCCAAGGGTTCCTTTGCTCTTTCTATGAGTAAAAAGTGATAATGGAACACTAACAAAGATACCTTTATCTATATAATCTCTATTTTCACTAGATGTAAAGATAGATGTATCTGTTTTTGCTATATATGCCCCTACGGTATAGCCTTTGTAGGTTCTAGCAAATGTTAGCTTACCGCCTTTGTCTCCAGCTAAAAACTCTCCAAGTTTTAAACTAGCCCAAATACCAAGCTCTGGGAAAAGATTGGCATAGAGATTAACAAACTTCGTATCAAACTTTTGCTTTTTCAAAGCTAACATATCATCTACTTTTCTTTTTCTTACATCAGTGTACTCTAAACCTATACCAAATCTTCCACCATCTATAGGCTTATACCACTCTAGTGAATATCCTGCATATGCAGCTTCAAAGTACCCAACACTTGCCCTTGCATAAGAGTTATATACAAAAGGCACCACTTGATCTAGGGTAAGATCATTTAGTTGTACTTTTTTGTACTGTTGGTATTGAAGAACATCTGTTCTAGTAGCTGATCCTTCTGGTTCTAAAGTCTTATCTACTATTTTATTCATACTACTAGCTATTGGTATTCTAAATCTAGTCCTAAACTGCATTCCATCCCAAAGATTGGCTCTAGTTCCTACTAGCCAAGTAAACCTATATACTAGTGGATTGTCTTTGGCATTAAGGAAGGTTTGAAGATGAGGCCTATGAATAAAGTTAATATATTTAGAACCAACTACTTCACTTTCTCCATCAATGCCATCATCACTACCCAAAAACTCCTCATAGTTAAGCTTTACTTCATTGCTAAACTCCAAAGCCTCATCAAGCTCTTGTTTTGAAGAGATAATGCCATTTTTTATATATTTGACATCTTGTCTATTGATTTTGGCAACACTATGTTCTATATTTCTGTTTTTAAGTGTGATATAAAGCTTCTCTATTTTTTTAGGAGCCACTTCATCTACTACATCAGCGGCTCTTCCCATAGCCTTGCTATCTGTATCATATGTAGGGTTTTCTATACCTACCCAGACTCTGTTTTCTTTCAGCTTGACATCTACATTGGATAGCTTTTCTGCTGATACTTCATACGCTAGTTTTTTTGCTAAATCATGATTATCTAGAGTTTTATAAAACTCTTTTACATTTTCATTTGCTCTCCATTTGGGATCATCTTGTAAGTAATAAAGCCCTTGCCTCTCAAATCCAAAAGAGAGTCTATATCCTATAGCTATACTATTGCCTCTTTCAAAGTTGATTGCAATATTTGACTGACTATCTAGATTATAAGAAAACCCAAAGTTAAACTTATTTTTTGGTTCACTTATACCAGAGTTTTTATGAAAAGCATTTTTTTTATCAAGATTATAGTCTATAGTAGATCTTTCTATCTTGAAACTAAGATCAGGGTTTATATGAAACTCAGCTCCATAAAAGAAACTTCCACCACTAACTTGCGTACTTTTGATAAAGTCAAAACTACTATCTTTTGAGTGTTTGCCATAATACTTACTCAAATCCTCTCCACCCATTCTACCAAGAGCATAACCCATACTAAGATCTACAAAATCTCTTCTTTTACTAAGTACTAGATATTTAGATGCATATAGTCCAGTTCCTGTAATATCATCAAATCCTATAGCTACAGCAGGAAGAAGCTCATCTTCTTTTGATAATAAAAACTTCAAATCTATTGCTTTATCTTTGTATGAACCATATCCATCAGCAGCACTAAATCCATAAATAGTTTTGATTTTAGTAATACGGAAGTTAGTCTCTAGTCTAGGAAGAGGAGATATAGCCAAACCAAAATAATCAAATGGTTTATTGTAGTGATAGTTAAGTCTTATACGCCAATCATCCATAACCCTAGCATTAGGCATCTCTATAATACCAGTTTTACCACTGTTTTGAGCACTATAGTCACTAAAAGGTTGATTGAGAGGAAAGTTGCTATCTGCTAAGCCAAGGCTTAGCCAACACATTACTATAGCGACGACTTTTGTATATCTCATTTAGCCTCTAGTTGTTCTTCTTGATTCTTTAAAAACTCTCTAAAAAAGACTATAAATATAGACAATATCACTCCTGTTACCATAGCTACAAGTACTATTAAAGCTCTTTTTGGTCCAGCTTTGTCTCTTTGGTATGCAACTTCTGGTTTGGTTAGTTGTTTGACGTTATAAAAGTCATTTACATTTGCTAAAACCTTTTTTTGTATCAAAGCCGATCCAAGCTCTGCTAGTCTTGTTCGTAGTGTTACATCCGTAGCTCTAGAAAGAGCCTCTTCATAATATAATATTTTTTTATCATTTTCTACCATATCATTGACTTTTAGATAATAACTAGCTTCTTTTAAAAATATTTCTACAAGATCTTTTGCCAATGTTCTATCATTGTGTTTTGCACTTATTGTAAGAAGGTTTGTTTTTAGATCTCCACCACTTATAGTGATAATCTTTTGTATACTTTTTACTAGATTGAAGATAGCCTCTTCTTGTTTGTCTTGTTCCATCTCATCAAAGCTCTCTTTTTCTCCAAAGTTAAAAAGATTGTAAACCCAATCAATTCCCAAAGCAAATATATAACTATCAGATAGATTTGGATCTAGAAATCTATAGTGTAACTTTTGACTCACTACCAACTCTTTCATAAAGTTATAATCATTTAATAGTGTAGTATATCCTTCAAGTGGTGTTATACCTTCTGCTGCTGAAGAGAGATTGACCCCAGCCATACTTGCTAGTAAGCCTAAATTTCCTCCTACACTTCCAGCAGCTGTGCCACCACCCACTTCTTGAACAACCAAAACTGTTTGTGATTCATATTCATTTGGTTTGGATAAAGCATAAATAACAGCCAAAGAAGTAACTACAATAGTAAATATAACTATAAATATCTTAGCCTTTAATATAGTTTGCCAAAGCTCTTTTAGATCTATCTCATCTTCATAATAGTTTGTTTGTGGAGTACTATTCACTACAATGCTCCTATAGTTTTAAGTGCTGCTGCTGATACTGCAAGTTGATATACTATACTTGTGATATCTTTTGCAAACTTCATACCGCTAAATCTATCTATTTTTAGAGGTACTATAACAGTATCTCCTCTTTCGATTTTAACACTAGAATAACCACTTAAATATCCGCCTTTGATCTTTTGGGCTTCACCATTTGCTCTGACAACAAAAATATTATCCTTATCTGCTCCATCTTTGAGTCCACCAACTCTTTCTATATACTTCATAACAGATTCATTTGGTATAAAAGTAACAGCTGTTTGATACATAACCTCACCTACAACAGAGATACTATCTTCAAACTTAGGTACTACCAAAGAGTCACCGTTTTTTAAGATAAGATCACTATATGTTCCTGCTAGTTTTTGTAGATCACTATTAAGATCTATTGCTACTCTTCCTACCATCTCTATTTCATTGGCTTGTTGTTTGATAAGTTGAAGGTGCTTAAGCAAAAATGCCTTATCTTCACTACTACCACCCCCAGCACTCTCACCTTGGGTTGCATAGATAATAATAGAGCTTTCTAAATCATCAAGTTGTTTTTTAAGAGCTTCTTGTTGGATTTTTTTCACATCATCTCTTACAAAAACTGCTCCTTTTACAAAGGCACTATCAGTAAAACCACCAGCTCTTTGGATCACACTTGATAGCCTCTCCCCTGGGGTGATAGCATAAGTACCAGGGAATTTTACCTCACCTCTTAGAGTAACTAGGTTGTTTTCATTCCATCCTTGGATTTGTTGGATATAGATCTCATCATATGCTTTGATTTCGATATTGTTATCTATTGCTTCTTGTAAAGAGATTTTGGATACTTGAGGTATTCTAGTGTTATCTTCTATTATATAGCTTACAAGCTCAAACTCATCCATTCTAGCACTATTTTTAAGTCCTTTGGTATATAGTAGCACATCTTGCATTCTAAGTCCTGCTACATATGGAAACTCTCCTGATTTAATAACAGCACCTTTTATAGTGATATACTCTTGTTCTTGGGTTTTGAAAAAGTTATCTATAGTTATCTCATCATACTCTTTGAGGTATATATTTGCTGCTTCGCTATAACTATAGAAGTTTACCTCTTTTTCTTTGCTAGGACTAAGTGACATAATCATAATCTTATCCAAATCAGACTCTTTTTTGACTCCAGCAGCCATCAATGCATCTTGAAGTTTCATACCTTTATAAAAGTTAAGCTTACCACTTCTTAGTACTTCACCTTCTATAGTGATATATTTGATATCTTCTGTCATTGATTTGTTGAAGAAAAATATTCTATCTCTACTTTGTAAGCTTACATCATACTCTTTTTGTCCATTTAAAACCTTTTCTAGATTACCAGAGTATGTCTCTATATTTAGGGTTTTTGGATTGATTCTTTTTACTATAAAGTACTCCATATCTGTTTGAGGCATAAAAACTTTTTCTAATCCATACTCTTTGATAAGGTTGGATACTAGTGATCCCACACTATCACCATCTTTGATCTCAACGGCTTCTTGTCTATAGACATTACCCATTAGTTGGACTTTATTTTCTACTACATCAGAAGTTTTACCAACATATACCTTATCGCCATCTTTTAGACTTAAAGGCTCTTTTAGTGATGCTTCTATAAAAGACTTTTTACCATCAGTGCTTCTTTGAACTTTTACACTTTTGATAGAGTCGCTATTTGCCCCACCAGAAAAGTTGATAAGATCTACTAGTGTTTCACCAGATTTAAGCTCAAAAACAGCAGGGTGTTTGATATTGCCATCAAGAGACACTAGCTTTTTAGCTGTTGGGACAAATATCACATCTCCAG
>JAAYJJ010000011.1 GCA_012522985.1 Aliarcobacter butzleri | reverse complement strand
TTGCAACTACAACAGTATGAACAGATGTATAGCCAACTACAACAACAGCTTTTAATGGTAGAGATGCAACAAAGAAATCTAAAAAGGCTAACAAATTATGACTTTAGAGATACTAGAAGTATTCTTTTGAACACTAGGCAAATAATGACTAGAGTACAAACTATAAGTTATGATGCCGAGGGTGTTGCAAGAAGTTTTGAAAAGACTTATGGTGACTTTGAAAAGTATAATAATATGCTAAATGAGGCTCAAAATGAAGAGGAAAAAGCCGAGCTTTTTAGTAACAAATATAAAGAAATAGCAATGATTAATCAAAACACAATAGATGGAACATTGCAAAAACTAGAAGCTAGATATGAAGAGCTAGATAATGAAACATATGAGCTAACAACTTTAAAAAATAGATCATCTAATTCTGTTGGACAACTTGAAGCCTTACAAGCTATAGGAGATTTGATAGCTTATAATGTAGAAGAGACTAGAAAGCTTAGATTTTTGATGATGGATCAAACTAATGCAATGCTTAATTATTATGCTTCTTTGAATAATAAAGAGATTTTAAATCAAGCAAAAACAAAAAACTTTTCAAAAAACAATTTAGATGAAAGCCCTTATACTAAGGGTAAAGATGTTGATATGCGACAATTTTTGGGTTCAAATAGAAAGTCTAAATAAAAGTTAAATAAAAGGAATAATTATGTATAATCAAATAACTAAACTTAGTACAAGGAGAAGAGATGAAAAGTATTTTAATACTAATTGTAGCAATGTCATTTATGGTGAGATGTCAAACACAAGAGGCAAAAACAAAAGAGTATTATTCCAAAAACTTAGAGGAAGCCAAAGCAAGAATTGCACAATGCAAGAAGTTGGAGACATACAATGAAGTGGAGCAAATTGATTGTGGAAATGCTTCATGGGCATTGTTTAACAGCTCTTCAGGTGAAGAAAGCCCTTATGCTAAGGGTAAAGATGTTGATATGCGAAAGTTTTTGGGCTCAAATAGAGGTAAACAAGACCAGTTTTAAATCATATAGTAGCCTTTTATGGCTACTAATTATAGCTTTTTTTCTTCTTCCTACATCTTCTTTTGCTCTAGAAAACAATACTGGAATGTTAAGCCAAATAAATATTGGTATCGGTTCTTGGATACCAGCAGTTAAAAATGCAACTTGGTGGGTTTTTTGGACTTTAGTCTTGATAGACTGGGGTTGGACATTTGGAAAGATGGCTCTTAGTGGCTTTGAAATAGGTGAATTTTTAGCAACTCTAATAAAAAAAGTAATAGTTGTTGGGATAATTATGTTTTTATTTGATGTTGATATTTGGCTTTTTGACTATATTCAAGATAGTTTTAGTATTTTGTCTTATCAAGCAAGTGGAGTATTTGTTACCCCTGATAGTATAACTGATGGTGCATATAGAATTTTTCATACAATATGGAAATCGGCTTCTTTTTGGGATGGTGTACCACAAGCTTTAGTTACACTTATTATTGGGGTATTAATCCTTTTAGCTTTTTTATTTATGGCGATAGACTTGATGATAGTTTATATTAAATTTTATCTTATGCAAGTAGTTATCTATTTTGCTTTAGCTCTTGGTGGAATGGAGCATTTTAGACAAACTGCATTTAATCCTATACTTACAGCTGTAAAAGTTGGAATAGAACTATTTGTTATACAAGCTTTAATGGGATTTGCCATTATACATATAGAAAAAATCACTACTCAACTTAGTAATAACACTTCAATAGAATTAATCACTCAAGCCTTGATTATATCAATGATATTTGCTGTTATTACAAAACTTGTACCAACTGTAATAGAAGCTGTTATGAGTGGTGGAATTGGTGATACACATATGACATCTAGCGGATTTAAACAAGTTGCAGCTATGACTGCTGGTGCAGTTGTTGGAGCTACTGCAAGTGGAGTAGCTAATACTGTAGGTGTTACTAGAGCTATGCAAGCTGCTATGGATCTGCATGAAGCAAAAGGTGGAGATAGTAGCTTTATGGGAACTGCTAAAGGAATGGCTAAAGAGATGGGATCAGCTTATTCTGATCATCTTAAAGGCAGTTTTGTAAAAGGAAGAACTTCTAATTCTATGGCAAATGTGATGGAAGAAAAATTTAAAAATATGAATAACAGTAAAGATCCAAATATGAGTGGAACTATTTCAGGAGTAAAAAAATGAGTAAAGAAAAACATATAAATAGTACTAATCCTTATGTTAATGCAAAATCTGAATGGATAGAAAGATATGGAAGCTATATCTCTCAAAAAAGAAATTGGCAAGTTGTTGCATTTATTTCTTTAATCATAGCTTTTACATCAGTTATATTTGTAGGCTATATGGGTACTCAAAATAAGCTAGTACCATATGTTATAGAAGTTGATAAGCTAAGCAACATACAAAGAGTTGGGATGGTACAACAAAATATAAATGTACAAAATCCAAATGTAATCAAATATAGTTTAAATAGCTTTATTTATAACTGGAGAACTATTTGGGGAGATCCACAAACTCAAAGAAAATTTATCTTTGATGGATATTCTTATTTAAGAGCTCAAACAAAAGCTTATAACTATGTAAATGAGTATTTTCAAAAGAACAATCCTTATGAAAAAAGTAAAAAAGAAAATATAAGAGTTAAGATTACAAGTATAGTACCACAAAGCACTGATACTTGGCAAGTTGAATGGATGGAGACAATAAGTGATGTATCTGAAAATATAATCTCTGAAGATATATATAAAGGGTTTTTCACAGTTGAGCAGATATTACCTAGTAGCGAAGAAGAGATCTTAAAAAATCCATTAGGTGTTTTTATAACAGACATAAACTATACAAAAGTAATAAAATAGGAGAAAAAATGAAAAAATTAGCATTAGTTGGTTGTTTGGTTTCATCTATGCTTTTAGCAGATGACTTTGGAAGAGATTTTGCAAATCTTACACCAAAAGAAAAAAAAGATTTAGAGATTGCTCAACAATGGGTAAAAGCTAATACTACTTCCATCAGAGGTAAAAACGGTAGTGTTGTTTTTTTATACGGTGAATCAATGCCTAGTATTATTACAGCTCCACTTAGACTAACTAATATAGCTCTAGAAGCTGGTGAAGTTATAAAAGATGTACAAGTTGGTGATAGTGTAAGATGGGTTGTTTCTCTTAGTTTGAGCGGTGAAGAGCCAAATCTAATCTCACATGTTATTGTTAAGCCTGTAGATAAAAATCTACAAACAACACTTAATATAATGACAAATAAAAGAGTCTATACACTCAATCTAATATCTCAAACAAAAGAGTTTATGCCAAATGTAAGTTTTAACTATACAGATAATATAGTAAACTCTTTGGAGATCTATAAAAACTCTTTAAAAGAAAAGTCAAAATCTAAAGATTTCTATAAAACCAAAGATGATATTGTTGCTTCAAATGTAGATAATCTAGACTTTGAGTATAGCTTAGAAGGAAAAGCCAACTTTAAACCACTAAGAGTTTATAACGATGGGATAAAAACCTATATTCAAATGCCAAAATCTATGAAATTTTATGAAGCACCAGCTTTACTAATACTTGATGAAAACTCAAAAGATACACAAATAGTAAACTATAGGTTAAAACAAGATACTTTTATAGTAGATAGGTTGTTCAATAAAGCAGTACTTATCTCTAATGTAGGTAAAAAGCAAGATAAAATCACTATTACACGAAAAAACAGTACAACAAACAAAGAGATAGTTGATAATGTACTTTATGATCTATCTTTGGCAAAGGATAAAAAATGAGACATATTTTTACTTTAACTTTACTTGTTTTGATATTTGTAGGTTGTGCAAATAGAAGTGAGTATTTTACTTCAACATTTACAAAAGATAAAACTACTATTGAAAATATAGATATTTTAGCAGATGATCTATATGAGTATATTTTAAGTAATTTTACTAAAAATGACACTGTTCTATATATCTATACATCTGATTATGACAAGAGTTTTTATGACTATTTAACATCTAAACTTAGAGATGAAGGATATGCAATAACCGATGATCCTAAAGTTGATAAACCTATCTATATTAGCTATAAAATCACTAAAGAAGATGACTTGTTTTTAGTCTCTTGGAACTTAGGAGTCTCTAAAATAAATCGTATCTATAGATTAGATACAGACAATAATAGACTTGTTCCAATTGGAAATATAACAGGATTTAATCTTTTAAAAAGAGGTGAGTAATGAGTAAGCATTTAGAAGTAAACAACTCTCCACAAAGCCTTATAAAAGGCTTAGGTGGTAAGAGACTTACAAAAGTACCTATAGCTATATTTGTAGCTATAATATTGTTGGTTTTGTTTGCTATTTTTTATGCAGGAATTGCAAGAAAACAAAATCAAAATAGAGTTCATGAGGATAAGGTAGAACAAGAACAACAAACACAAAGTACATCTTTAAATAAAGATACATCTAGTTTTATTAATGATTTAGAAAATAGGGAAAAACAAAGAAATAGACACTATGCCCTAAATCAAGAGATTAGTGATACTGAAGCACCAAAAACAGATGAAGTAGATAAGTCTATCAATAATCCTACAGTTATACCTACAAGCTCTAGTTTTTCATCATCAAAAAGTAGCAATATTTATGATGAGAAGAGTGAGCAAATAAGAGAAGACATGAAGCTAAAAGCCTTAATTAGTCCATCTAAGATAGAAGTTAAACAAAATCAATACAGTCAATCAAGTAGTAATTTAAATAGCAATGTAAATCTTAATGATTTAGATGATAGTTCTTTAGAAGCTCTAGCTAAAGCTACAAATAGTGATTATTTACAAACTAGTAAACAAAAACCTTTAAGTAAATATGAGATTAAAGCTGGATGGATGATACCTGCTACATTAATTACTGGAATCAATAGTGATTTAGCTGGAGAGGTGTTAGCACAAGTAAACGAAAACATTTATGATAGTGCTACAGGTAACTATCTTTTGATACCACAAGGAACAAAGCTAGTAGGCACTTATACAAACAATGTTATCTATGGTCAAGATAGAGTACTTACAGCTTGGACAAGGCTTATTTTTCCAAATGGAGACTCTTTGAATCTTGAGGGAATGGGTGGAACTAGTGCTGATGGATATAGTGGATTTAGTGATCAAGTCAATAATCACTATCTTAGAATTTTTGGAAGTGCTTTTTTACTCTCTTCAATTACTGCTGGTGTTGCACTTGCTGATAATTCTGGTGGTGAAAAAGAGACAAATGCTGATAAAGCTATAACTCAAGCTATAAATCAACTTAGCACGGTAGCTAGTGAGATGATTAGAAAAAATATGAACATTGCACCAACTATAGAAATTCGCCCAGGATATAGGTTTAATATCTTTGTTTCAAAAGATATGGTTTTAGAGCCTTTGAGTTTATAGGATAAATGATGTTTGATATAGCTTTAATAGACCAATGCAAAAATCAAAATGTGCCTACTGAAATGATCCAACAAATTATAAAAGTAGAAAGTAACTTTAATACCTTTGCTATAAATGTAAATAGCAAAGGTAAAAGTGTAGTTACACTTTATCCTAAAACAAAAGAAGAAGCTAAAAAAATAGCAACTTCTTATATAGATCAAGGATTTAGTGTAGATTTAGGCTTAATGCAATTTAACTCTAATAATCTACTCTTAAAGAGCTTTGCTCATTTGAGTTTGGATGAAATACTAGATCCTTGTACTAATATAAAAGCTGGAAGCGATATCTTTTATAATGCTTATATAGCTACAGATAAATCTTTACCTAATGATACAAGAATACAAAAAGCTTTATCTGTATATAACACTGGCAATGAAAAAAGAGTCTTTGAAAATGGCTATGTTGCAAAATATAGCTCAATAACTCCAAAAACAAAATCTACAACAGATGAAGCAAGATACTCTTCTACTAAAATTGAACTTACTTTTAGCTCTTTTAATCTTAACAACTTCCAAAATCTTCAAAAAAACCTCAAAAATTATGAATAAGTAGTAAATACATCATAAGGAGTAAGAATGAATAAAACCGAAATAATAAATAATAAACTTGAAGTTGAACTTGATGGCAATATAGAGTTTTTAAGTTTCGAAATTTTAGCAGTTATAAAACTCATATCCCAAAAAACAAATATGGATGAAATAGAATTTATTGAAATCATAAAAGATGCTCTTATAAGAGATAGGAATGGAGAGTTTAAATGGATACCATAGAACTCATAATACTAACTATATTTGTATTTTGGGTATTGTTGCAAATAGTAATATTTGCTTTTATAAAACAAAAAGAGAATGAACAAAAAACCTCGAAAATTATGAATAAGTAGCAATTACAATAAAAAGGAGAGAAGATGTTAAATCAAATCGTTATAGCAGGTAGATTAACAAATGATGCCGAGCTAAGAAAAAGTGAGAGTGGAGTATATGTTTGTAGTATGAATATTGCAAACAATAGAAAAAGTGGTGATAAAGAAGAGACTACTTTTATAGAAGTGGTTTTATTTGGTAACTATGCAAAGGCTATGTCTTCACATCTTTTAAAGAGTGTTGCTATAGATGTTGTAGGTAAGCTAGTTCAAGATAGTTGGAGTAGTGAAGATGGTAAGACTCACTACAAATATAAAATTATAGCAAATGATATAGGTTTTAGAAGCTATAAATCAAAAAAGGACGATAAAGATGAATAGTGAATTTAACAATAAAAGTATAACCCCAAACTTTGCTTATGAAGTTGATCCAATAGAAGCAGAAGAACTAGGTGCATTTATAGAAGATGCAATAGATTTTGAAGATGTTATTGAAGCTGTGGAGGATGAATCATGAACAAAAAAAATGACTTTATACAACAAACTACAGACAAAATTATAGAGAGTTTAAAAAACGGTACAGCTCCATTTATAAAACGATGGAATGCACAAGAACTTAGTTCATCTTTACCTTACAATCCAATAACGGGCAATCTATACAATGGTATAAACTCTATTAACTTAATGCTTGAAGGATATGATGATCCTAGATGGCTAACATATAAACAAGCACAAAGTTTAGATGCAAATGTTAAAAGAGGTGAAAAAGCAACTTTGGTCCAATATTGGAAGTGGGAAGAAGAAGTTGAAAGAACAGATGAAGATGGCAATGTAATCAAAGATGAAAATGGAGAGATTCAAAAAATAAAAGTAAAACTTGAAAATCCAAAGGTGTTTTTTGCAAATGTTTTTAATGCAGAACAAATAAATGGTTTAGAGCCATTACAAACTAAGGAAATAGATACTTTTAAAGTAAACAAACAAGCTCAAAGTATCTTAGATAATAGTGATGTTAATATTAGCCATAAAGGTAATAGAGCTTTTTATAACTCTTTTAATGACTCTATAACCTTGCCACCAAAAGAAGCTTTTATTAGTGAAGGGGCTTATTATGCAACAGCTTTGCATGAACTAGGACACTGGAGTGGACATGAAAGCAGACTTAATAGAAATTTAGCCAATCCTTTTGGATCGCAAGAGTATGCAAAAGAAGAGCTAAGAGCTGAAATTGCTAGTTTTTTATTAAATGGAAAACTTGGACTAGATTTTGATCCATCACAGCATATGAGTTATGTTGATAGTTGGGTATCAATTTTAGAAGATAAACCAACTGAAATATTTAAAGCTACTAGTGATGCTACTAAAATAGTATCTTTTATTGAGGGATTTAGTATGAATAAGAAACTAGAAAAAGAAATGATAAAGGAAAATGAATTAACACCAAAACAAAATAAAGAACTTGAAGTAAATATATCATCTAAAAAAACTTATCTATATGTGCCATTTTCCGAAAAAGATGAAGCCAAAAAACTAGGAGCAAGATGGGATAAAGAAGAAAAAATGTGGTTTGCACCAGCAGGTGTTGATTTGAATGAGTTTAATTCTTGGAGAGTTCCTCAAGCTCCAGCACATAATCAAGATTATGTAGGAGAGTTTAAAATAGCTTTAAAAAAAGCAGGACTTATCATAGAAGGTGACCCTATTATGGATGGTAGGCTACACCGTGTAAGTGTAGAGGGTGATAAAAGAAAACAACTTAGTGGTGCATATGTAGGATATGATAATGCTCACCCAGCAGGATATATAGAAAACTTTAAAACTGGAATTAAAGAAAACTGGAAAAGTACATCTATAAACTCTGAAGCACAAAAATTTAGTGAAATAGAACTTAGAGAGCAAATCAAACAAAATCAGCTCCTAAGAGAAAAAAGAGAGCTTGAACTTCAAAAAGCTTACGAAAATACAGCTATAAAGCTACAAACAGAGCATGAAGAAGCAATATTAGCAAATGATGACCATCCCTATTTGGTAGCAAAAGGGCTTGATAATAGTATTGGACTAAAACAAGATAAGTTTGGTAACTTACTTATTCCACTTAGTGATATAGATGGTAAACAATGGAGTAACCAAAGGATATTTGCTAATGGCGATAAGATGATAGGTGCTATGAGAACTAAAGAGGAAAAAGAACAAGGCATCACCTATCCATCTAAAAAAACTGGTACTTTTTTTGTAGTGGGTGAACCTCTTAATCAAAATACAGAAGAAGTTCTTGTATGTGAGGGTTATGCAACTGCTATGAGTGTACATCAAGCTACACAAAAATCAACAGTTATGGGAGTAGATGCAGGTAACTTAGATATTGTAATTACATCTATTAAGGAAAAATATCCAAAAATGCAAGTTACTATTGCTGCAGATAATGATGTAAAAAAAGAATTTGATGGTAAACCAAATGTAGGTAAAAGAACTGCACTTGATATACAAAAAAAATATCCCGATGTAAAAGTAGCTTTACCAAAATTCACCAAAGAAGAAGTTGCAAAAGGTTTTAGTGATTTTAATGATTTAGTTAAAAGTAGAGGCTTAGAAGAGGTAAAAAGACAGCTAAGGGAACAAATGGCAAAAAACCTAATTTCAGAAAAAGCAACTACCCAAAACAAAGACTTAAGCTCATCAAAAGAAAAAGGAATAAATAAACAAATCACAGCTAAAAAAGATATTGCTATTGGGATGGGGATATGAAAACAAATCAAATCTTTGTTTATATTGTCTCATTTTTAGGAGTAGTACTTGCACTACTCCTTTTAAACATATTTGCAACACAATATTTAGCATATAGTTTTGAATATCATCCTGAATTAGGAGATAAAGGAAGTTTTGGTTTATATAATCCTTTTGCTTGGATAGATTGGAG
>JAAYJJ010000104.1 GCA_012522985.1 Aliarcobacter butzleri | reverse complement strand
TTATATAAAACAATACAGCTACTAAAAGTAGTACTAAAATAGTTATTATAATAGTGTGTAAATACTCTTTTAAAAGCATCTCATTATGTCCTATATAGTATCCCAAAAGTGCCAAAATAGCCACCCAGATACTAGCTCCAAGCGAAGTATAGAGGCTAAATCTAAGTAAATCCATCCTAGCAAGTCCAGCAGGTAAAGAGATATATTGTCTAACAGCAGGTATTAGCCTACCACTAAAGGTAGAGATATGTCCATGTTTAGCAAAAAACTCTTCCATCTTTTGTAAAGTTTGCTCTTTTATAAGTACATATTTACCATATTTTTGCAAAAAAGCCCTTCCAAACCTAAGTGCTAGATAGTAGTTAAAAAGTGACCCAGCTAAACTTCCAGATATTCCACAAATAATAGCCAATGATAGATCCATTTCACCTTTGAAAGCTAGATAACCAGCAGGTATCATTACCACTTCTGATGGAAAAGGGAAAAATGAACTCTCCAAAAACATCATAAAAAATATCCCAAGATATCCCAAATCTCCTACCGTTTGAACTATCCACTCTATTATATCACTCATCTATTTTCCTAAGGATTTGATTTTGTTTATATAAGAGCTTTTCATAAACTCTTCAAATTGGTTATTTGAGATATACTCATATCCAAATATACTTTTCCATAAACTCTTATCTTCCATACATAGATAAAAATAAACATCTTTATGCCAAGGCTTAAAGCTATCATATGCATGAGAAAACATCTCTTTTTTTTGCTTTATACTATAAGAGTATTTACCACTTGCATCAAGAAGTGGCATTTGTAAAATCTTGCTCTTTTCTCCTCTACTTCTTAGCTTCTTTAAAACGGGCTTTATAAATGTAAGCGTTCCAAAAGAGACTAAAGCAACCTCTTTGGGATCAAAAAGCTCTATAAGTTTTGAGTAGATTTTGCCATACTCTTCTAAATATCCTTCAAAAACCACTATAGGATGGAAGTGAAAGCCAACTAAAACACCTTTTTTTGCTAGTTGTGTGGCTGCTTTTATTCTAGAGTCCAAACTAGCTGTTAAATGCTCTTCATAATCAATAATAATCTGAGGATTTAGGCTCCATGTTACTATGATATTTCTAGGAACATCATTTTCAAGTAAAAATTTAATATTATCTGATTTGGTTTTAAACTCTAAGATAACATTTGGATTTTGTCTTGCAAACTCAAACAAAGCACTCAAAGTACCAAACTTATCGCCCCACATTAAGCTATCACTACTTTGTCCTGTACCTATATGATAAGTCTCATTTGGATCTAGTTTAAGGTTTTTTAGTTTTTGTGTAAACTCTTCATCATAGCCTATTTTATTTTCATTATAAAAAGATTGTATAGCACAATAACTACAATCAAAGCCACAGCTTTGTACCGCATCAAGTGTCAAAAGATTGCAACATCTTGTATTGATACTTGCTACGGGACAAGATCCAAATCCAAAACTATCACTTTTATATGGAGAAAATGAGATTTTTCTTTTGTTATCATATGATATGTTTTGAAAGTTATTATAGTTTAGTGGAGTGTTTTTTAAGCCTTGCCATATCTCTTCATAGTGTTTAACTACTCTTTTTAGAAGATCTTTATCTTTGTATTTGCTAGTTAGCTCATATGGAAATAGCTCTTCTAGGCTTTTTTCATTCCACATAGCAAAATCTGTTTGGATTGTATCTAGGATTTGCTTTTGAGCTACACTAAAAGGGTATTTATCTATAATACTCATTATTTCCCAATAAGCTCATTTGGTACTAGAAGATATGCTTCAAAGTACTCTTTTGTATTTCCAGCAGCTTTTTTGGCATCTTTGCCATAACCCCAGAAGAAATCCCCTCTTATCTCACCGTTGATAGCACCTCCAACATCAGCAGAGACTACTATATCATCAATGCTCTCTTTTGTTATTGGGTGTTTCATAGAGATTAAAACAGGAAATCCAAGAGGTATATATCTTCTATCTGTTGCTATATTTTTCTTTGCCACAAGCTCACTTCCCAAAGCCCCCGTAGCACCTTGTTTGTTTGCTTGAAAAAAAAGATAACTTCTATTTGTATTCATAACTTCATATTTTTTATCTGGGTTATTGTGTAGCCATAAAGCTATAGAATCAAGACTAACCTCTTCTTGTTTAAGATATCCTTTTTCTACCATATATCTACCTATACTAGAGTATTTATGCCCATTTTGCATACTATATCCTAGATTCATATGGCTACCATCTTCAAATAGTACTTTTCCAGATCCTT
>JAAYJJ010000103.1 GCA_012522985.1 Aliarcobacter butzleri | reverse complement strand
TTTGTAATAGGTGTTTTGGATTTTTTTTGTGGTAAAGAATTATACCATTTTACCTATTCGAAAAGGCTTTTTTTAAATTTGATTTAGCTTAAATTGTGGGTTGTTTATGGCAATTTGCAAGTGGCTCAGATATGTACTATTATCTAGCCAAACGCTATTGTAATCAAATCCTAAAGAGTATTTTGTCTTTTCTTTATAGTATGATATACCAGTACCTAGAACAACCAAGCTTATATCATTGTCTCTTTCATGGTTGAACTTTTGCATATAACCAACAAGTTTACTATCCAAGGTTAGATCATCTTGGAGCTTTTTGGTGTGGTTTAGTGCAGCTAGATACTCAACTACATGATCACTTTTTTTATCCTCTGTTTTAAAAGGCAAACCAGCCCAATATACATACTCATCATCTGTTAGATTATCTACATTGGAATCATATCCATATCCTATACCTATAGTAGCTCTAACAAAATCAGTTTGAGAACTTCTATTTAGAGAGTTTAGAGTAAGTTCTACATTTCTTTTAACACTTGATGGAAGTGTAGGATCTTGAAGTACCTCTTCATATAAAACTCTTGCTTCATCATACTTTTTTTGTTGAAAAAGGCTTTGAGCTAGTTCTAGCTTTACTCTATTGTTATCAGGGCTTTCTTTTAGAAGCTCTTGATATAGGCTTTGAGCTTCTTGAAAATATCCCAACTCATAAGCACTTCTAGCTAACATAAACTTTTGTTCTTTATTTAGAACTTCACTTTTTGAGTAGTTTTGAAGTATATTGTAGCTTTGTGCAAAGCTTTTGTTATTGTAGTTTTCCAAAGCTTGAGCAAACTGCTCACTTGCATAGTCTGTATTTGCCAATGCTAGTGCAGGAAACAAGAAGCTAGCACTTAATAGTATGTTTTTTAAATTTTCTTTTTTCATTTATTATTTCCTTTAGTGTTTATCTGCCTTAAATGTACCATTTATAAAGATAGTATGAGTAGTTGTTGGCTGCTCCATTTGTATATTACCTTTAACTTGTTGCATATTGTTTCCATAATATTAACCTTCAAGTTCTGAAGTTCCAGTTGTAAATGAAAAACCATCCGCTCTTACATCATAACTTAGAGCATGTTCAGTAATACTTAATAAAAATAATAAAAATAGCTATTAATATCTTTACTATGATTTAAATCTATTTATAATGCTAAATAGTATGTTTTAAATTTATTCTTTTCATTTGTTATCTCCTTTTATAGATCAGTTTTATCAGCTTTAAATGTACCTTTAAGTGTATCGATTGTACTACCCACTGGGACTGCTTGATGCATAGTAATATCTCCTCTTACATTACTTACTTCATTACCACCATAAAATTGACCATTTGTTATTGTTTGTGGAGCACCATCATCAACTCTTATACTTTCAAAACCATGGTGATTTATATATCCATCAAAAGTACCATATGCGTTAAAGATATCTGAATTAAAGTTATATTTACCGTTAAAGGAGTAATCACTAAAGTAAAAGGTAAATTTAATATCACTAGTGTATGTTCCTACATCTATATTTGGAGTTATCGTTCCTATAAAAGTTAATGTTTTATCTTGATCCACCAGATCTTGAATAGTTGCTACATATGTTTGTGTATCATAATTATCATTAGTTGCTATATCATCAATTTTACCCATATCATTATGTCCATCTTGTATCTCATTAGCCCAATCTCCCCATGAGCCTATACCATCACCAGCTGCTAAAGTAGTTGGGGGTGTTTCACCTCCTTCTCCTTGAGTTGCACCATCATCACCTAGATCATCTGGATTTCCATCAGTTGGATCTAACATCAATAAACCACTTCTATCTCCAAAGCCTTGAGCTCCAGTGTTTGACATAGGATTATTGGTATTTAGTTGAGCATCAATACCCTCTAAATCCCCCTCGCCTATAGGAGTAGGAGCTGTTGGAGCTTGTGCTGGAAATGTACCTACAAAGTGTCCTTGGGGAACTGTTTGTGTAATCCCTTGGGATTGTACTATTATCTCACCGCTTGTACAAAAAATTGATCCTTGATCTCCCCAGATCTCTGTTCCTCTTATACCTATAGAGGCTGTTTTGGTTTTGAGTTTAAACTTTGATGGGTTTACTTTACCAATTTGCCCTGTTATAGCGTGAAATGCACCTTTTGTGATACTATACTCCGTAGATGTGTTATTTGGATTGTTAGTATCAAATATATATTCATCTATGTTTAGGGTAGATTCTTTACCTATAGTAATAATAGTATTATCTATAAAAGTAACTTTTGCCTTTGAGTTATGTTCTGTAGATATTAAGTCATTTTGCAAAACTTTATCACCCACAAAAGTAGCAAAACTACTACCATCTCTTTGGATAGTAACTTGTCCTTCTACTAAAGATATGGTACCTACATTTGCAAAAAGTAACGTACTAAATAGAGTAAGCATAAAAGCTAATCTTCTCATTCCCTCTCCTTGTATTTTATACCTATATTATAGCATAAAAAAATATTTTTTCATATAAAAATAATAAAAATAACTAAAAATGGCTATTTATACCTTGACTGTTAGAAGATAGTTTACAACTTGATCTAAAAATGCATCATATTTTCTCTCTTTTAGATGAGCTATATTTAGCTTTCTTCTCATATTGACTCCATCTATTCTAGCTTCATGTAAAATCCCAGCTTTTACATAGTCACTTATTGCATGGCGGGATACTATAGAGCAAGTTGGAGTACCTTCAAGTGAGCTATGGAGTACTGTTTGGACTATAGTTGTTGGGCTTGTTGCTTCACTTACCATATCAAAAGTTTCACAATCATTCATTCCAGCACTCTCTAAAGCTTCTTTAAAAAGTATTCTAGTGTGTGATTCTCTATCTCTACAGATCCATTTATATGACATAAGGTGTTCGTTTTTAAGTCTTTTTGGTAGCTTTTGGTTACTAAAGATCACTAGTTCATCTTCTATCCACTCTCTATATACAACACCATCTTCAAAAACAGGGCTTTCTATAAGAGCTAAATCAACCTTTTTATCAAGAAGTTGAGCTATAATCTCTTTTGAAACGGAGACACTTACAGATACATCGTTGTTGATTTTGGTTTTGATTTCATTTAAAAATCTAGGTAATATATAGTTACCTATCATATAAGAAGCACCCAAAATAAAGTGGATATCTTTGTTTATGATTTTTAGGAGATCTTTTTCGGAGTTTTGTATAACTTTTTCTATTTTTTGAACAATAGCTAAAAACTCTTCACCCTCTTTTGTAAGTCTAATACCATTTTTCTTTCTATCAACAACCTTAGTTTCAAGATAGTCTTCTATAAACTTAATCTGTTGAGTTACAGCAGGTTGAGAGATACCAAGTTTAGCTGATGCTTTGGAAAAACTTTTTTCTCTAACAACAGTTAAAAACGTCTGTAGTTTTGAAAAGTCTGATAACATAATAATCCTCGTATATAATATATTTATAGGAATTATAACATAAGATTATCAAAAAATCAACAATAAATTAGAAAAAGTTATAGATATTTTGTATTTTATGAAAATTGTGCTATAATAAAGAGGTAAATTAAAATAAAAGATGAGTTATGTCTGAAACGATACTTAATACACTAAATGAATCACAAAAAGAGGCGGTTTGCCATATAGATGGAGCTATGCTTATTTTAGCAGGGGCTGGAAGTGGTAAGACTAAAACGATTACTACAAGAGTGGCCTATCTTATCTCTATAGGGATAGATCCAGCTTCTATTTTGACATTAACTTTTACAAACAAAGCAGCCAAAGAGATGCATAGTAGAGCCTTGTCTATGCTAGATAATAAAAACATATATCCACCTTTGCTATGTACTTTTCATAAGTTTGGTTTGATGTTTTTGAAGTTTTATATTCATCATCTAAATAGGAAGAATAACTTTGTTATTATAGATAGTGATGATAAAAAAAGAATTATAAAAAACATAGAAAAAGAGCTAACAACCTCTATGGTGGCATCTGAAATATCAAGATATAAAAACTCTCTTATCTCTCCACAAAGTGCAGCTAGTGCAGCTGAACATGAGATGTATAAAAAAATAGCTGATATTTATGAGAAGTATGAGAACTATTTATTAGAAAATAATCTTGTTGATTTTGATGATTTGTTATTGCTTCCATATAAGATTTTGGAGCAAAACCAAAGCCTAGCACAAGAGATAAGCCAAAGATATCAGTATATTATGGTAGATGAGTATCAAGATACAAATGAGCTTCAATATAGGCTTTTACAAAAGCTTTGTATATCACATCAAAACCTATGCGTTGTTGGTGATGATGATCAATCCATCTATGGATGGAGAGGTGCTAGTATAAAAAATATATTAAACTTTAAAGATCAGTTTAACAATACAAAAGTTATTAAACTAGAAGAGAACTACCGCTCAACTGATACTATATTAAAACATGCAAATATGTTAATAGAACACAATAGAGATAGATTGGGTAAAGTTTTAAGAGGTACTAGAAAAAAGGGCAATAGTATAAGGGTATTAGAATCTTATGATGAAAATGAAGAGACAAGAAAGATAGCAAATGATATTAAGTCACTTATATCTCAAGGGGTAAGCCCAAAAGATATAGCTATATTATATAGAGTCAATGCACTTAGTAGATCCCTAGAAGAGGGATTTAACAAAGCTGGTCTTGGATATAACCTAGTAGGTGGTATTAAGTTTTACGAAAGAGCAGAAATAAAAGATTTGATAGCTTATTTTAGGGTTATTACCAATGCAAATGATAATTTCTCTTTTAAGCGAATCATCAATAAACCCAAAAGAGGTATAGGCAAAACTACTATAGATAAGCTAGATATGGAATCAGAGTTACAAAAAAAATCTATCTATAATATTATACAAGACTATACTCCTGTTGAACTTGCTAAGATAGTTGGGCAAAAAAACGCTAGAACTCTAAAGGTGTTTTTGGCTTCTGTTATGGATTTGCAAGATGTTTTACAAGAATCAAAAATGAAGTTTTTGGATCTTTTTGAAGAGGCTTTTGATTTTAAAGAGCAGTATATTAAGCTAGTTGATGGATATGATAAGATAGCTAATATAGATGAGTTTTATGGTTATGTAAGGGACTTTTTTATACAAAATCCAGATCTTAAACTAGATGATTTCTTGGCAAATGTTGCACTTGAAAGTGAGCAAGATGGTCTTGATAGTGAGGGTGTTTCTATGATGAGTATCCATGCTAGTAAGGGCTTGGAGTATAAATATGTATATATTATAGGGCTAGAAGAGGGATTTTTCCCTTTGGTTGGAGATGGAAGTGATTTAGAAGAGGAAAGAAGACTTGGATATGTTGCTTTTACTAGAGCTATTGATGAACTAAGTGTTAGTTTTGTACATAGTAGATTTTACAAAGGTAGAAGAAGTGAGCTTGATAAGAGTAGGTTTTTGATAGAATCAGGTCTTATAGAGGGCTCTTTAAATATAGAAAAAAGTGCAGCTTTTAAATCTGGAGATCTTATAAAACATAAAATTTTTGGTATGGGTAGAGTTATAAGTGTACAAAAAGCAGGTAAAGAGCTAAAACTTACTATTAACTTTGGTGGGAGTAAGAGGGATATTTTATCCTCTTTTGTGGAGAAGATTTGATTTAGTCGTTAGTTAATAGTTATTGGTATATTAGTATATTGGAAGTGAGGTTTCAACCTCACATAAGGTGACACTGAAGTGTCACTTCCAAGTTAATAATCGTTAGTGATTAGTTAATGGTTATTGGTATATTAGTATATTGGAAGTGAGGTTTCAACCTCACATAAGGTGACACTGAAGTGTCACTTCCTAAAAGCTATCGCCTAATAATTAATAAAAGGAAAAACTTGCAAAATAGACTTTTTGTTGTAAATAAACCAATAAATATAAGTTCAAATAGCTATCTATATAAAATCAAAAAAAAATACAAAGTTAAAAAAGCAGGATTTAGTGGTACATTAGATCCTTTTGCAAATGGGTGTTTGATAGTAGCATTTGGGCAATATTCAAGGCTTTTTAGATTTTTACAAAAAACTCCCAAAAAATATAAGGCAACTATTTGGTTAGGAGTGCAAAGTAGCTCTTTGGATCTAGAAAATATTATATCTATAGAAGATGAAAAAAAGCTTCAAAAAGAGATGATTATAAAGAGTATTGAGAGTTTTAAAGGTGAGATAAAATATACTCCACCAAAGTTTAGTGCCAAAAGAGTAGATGGCAAAAGAGCTTATGAACTAGCTAGAGATGATATAGAGTTTGAGCTAAAAGAATCGGTGATGAATATATATGATATAAGATTTATCTCTTATACGCACCCTTTTATTACATTTGAAGTAAGTGTAAGTGAAGGAAGCTATATAAGAAGTTTGGCTCAGTTTATTTGTGATAAGCTAGAAGTCAAAGGAACACTTAGCTATTTGCAAAGAGTAAATGAGGGTAAGTTTTTTTATAATAAAGAAAAAGCCCTAAACCCTTTAGAGTATATTGATTTACCAATTGCAAGATATAGTGGCTCTAAAGAGTGGATAAGTTTGGGTAAAAAATTAGATATTAGTTACTTTGAATGCAAAGAAAATGGAGTATATTTGCTTGTATTTGATGATTTTTTTAGTATAATAGAGATTTTAAATGAAGAGATAAGATATATATTAAATAAAGTGATGTTATGAAACAAAAATCATATGCAAAAGTAAACATTTTTTTAAAAATCACTGGCTTAAGAGGTGCTTATCACGAGATAGCCTCTAGATTTATGATAGTAAAGAGCCTTTTTGATGAGATAGAGTTTGTAAAAGATGATCCTATGAAGTTTAACTTAAAAGGAGAGTTTGGTTGTGAAGTAGAGCAAAATAGTATCTATAAAGCATACCTTAAACTAAAAGAGATTAGCCCAAAAGTAGAGGAGTTTTTCAAAATCTACTCTATAAAAGTGAGCAAAAATATCCCAGAGTTTGCAGGACTAGGTGGAGGAAGTAGTAACTGTGCAGCTATGCTTAATATGTGCAATAACTATATAGGTTTGGGTTTAAGTAAAGATGAGTTAGCAAATATTGGTGCATCTATAGGTGCTGATGTGGCGTTTTTTGTATATGGATATGAAAGTGCCAATGTAAGTGGCATAGGTGAAATAGTAGAACAATTTGAAGAAAAAGCTTTAGATATAGAGATTTTTACTCCACAAATCAAATGTGATACAGCTAGAGTCTATCAAGAGTTTAGAGCAAATTTTTATAAAACTCTATCTAGCGATGAGCAAAAGCTACTTTTTGAGAAAAAAAGCTTAGAGATTTTGGATAGTTTTGATATCAAAGAGGCAAATGATCTTTATCTTCCTGCTTTAGTATTACAAGCAAAACTAGAAGAGATTTATCAAAGTTTTAGTAATAAAGGGCAAGAAAAAGTATATTTTAGTGGTAGTGGAAGTTCATTTTTTAGGATAGTAAATGGCTAAAGAAAAAAATAAAAAGTTATCTTTTACAAATAAAAAAGCATATCATGACTATTTTATACTAGAAAAGTATGAAGCAGGTATTGTGTTAGCTGGAAGTGAAGTAAAAGCTATAAGAGCAGGAAGAGTAAATCTAAAAGATAGTTTTGTGCGTATTATAAAAGGTGAAGTGTTTTTGCTTAATGCTCATATTTCACATTTAGCCACAGCTCATACTACATATAGACCAGATGAGACACGTGATAGAAAACTTCTTTTACATAAAAAAGAGATAGAAAAACTCTATCAAAAGGTAAGTAAAGAGGGTATTACTATAGTACCTTTGAAACTATATTTTAACGATTTCAATAAAGTAAAAGTTGAAATAGCTACCGCTAAGGGTAAAAAACTACACGATAAACGAGATAGTTTAAAAGAAGAAAATCAAAAAAGAGATGCCCAAATAGCTCTAAAAGAGTTTTTTGCAAGATAATTATAAGTAATAATAACAAATAAGCTAAGTAAATAATAAAATCTCTATAATCTTAAAGTTTCCTTAAAATAATAACTAAAAAACTAATATATATTAAGCTTAATTTTATATGTTTTTAGTTAATATTTTATTGATAAGTTGACTAAAGTCTACTTGTATCTTAAAAATTTAGGAGGAGATTGATGCAAAACGGTGCAAAAATTGAGTACGACTACTCAGTTGCAAAAGCGTTTACGTTTGCGACAATTTTGTTTGGTATCATTGGTATGACGGTAGGTACAATACTAGCGTTCCAAATGGCTTTCCCTGATTTAAACTATTTAGCAGGGGAGTATGGTACTTTTTCAAGATTAAGACCTTTACACACAAATGGTGTTGCTTTTGGTTTTACTCTTAGTGGTATCTTTGCTACATGGTATTATGTGGGACAAAGAGTTTTAAAAGTTTCTCTAAAAGAGTCACCATTTTTGTTAAATGTAGGTAAATTACACTTTTTACTTTACTTTATAACAATTCTTTTAGCAGTAGTTACACTTTTGGCTGGTTTTACTACATCAAAAGAGTATGCAGAGTTAGAGTGGCCTATAGATATCCTTGTTGTTGTTTGGTGGGTATTATGGGGTATTTCTGTATTTGGACTTATAGGGATTAGAAGAGAAAGAGCTTTATATATATCTGTATGGTACTATATAGCATGTTTTATAGCTGTAGCAATGTTATATCTATTTAACAATATGGAAGTTCCAACATACTTTGTTTCTGGTGGATATGGTTCAATTCTTCACTCTGTATCTATGTATTCTGGTACAAATGATGCTTTAGTACAATGGTGGTATGGACACAACGCTGTTGCGTTTGTATTTACTGTTCCAATTATTGCTATGATTTACTACTTTTTACCAAAAGAATCAGGGCAAAATATCTATTCATATAAGCTTTCAATCCTAGCTTTCTGGGGATTATTGTTTGTTTATCTATGGGCAGGTGGACACCACTTGATCTATTCTACAGTTCCAGACTGGATGCAAACAATGGGATCAGTTATGTCTATAGTTCTTATTTTACCTTCTTGGGGTAGTGCTATTAATATGCTTCTTACTATGAAAGGTGAGTGGAATCAACTACAAACAAATCCATTGATTAAGTTTATGGTTCTTGCTTCAACATTTTATATGTTAAGTACTATTGAAGGTCCAATTCAATCAATCAAATCTGTTAATGCTATTGCACACTTTACAGACTGGATACCAGGACACGTTCATGATGGAGTTCTAGGATGGGTTGTATTTATGATTATGGCTGCACTATTTCATATGGCACCAAGAATGTTTGGTAGAGAGATCTACTCTAAATCTATGGTAGAGACACAATTTTGGTTACAAACAACTGCTATTGTTCTTTATTTTACATCAATGTGGATTGCAGGTATTACACAAGGTATGATGTGGAGAGCATATGATGAGTATGGTTCACTTGTTTACTCATTTATCGATACTGTTGAAGTTTTACATCCATATTATACGATTAGAGCTGTTGGTGGATTAATGTATCTAATAGGTTTCTTTATGTTTGCATACAATATGTACAAAACAGCAACTGCTGGTAGAGTACTAGATAAAGAGCCTACAAATAAATCGCCTATGGCAACTGCAGCTTAAGAAAGGGAGGTAGTAAAATGTTTCATTGGTTAGAACAAAGACCGTTTTTCTTTGCAGTAGTAGTGTTTGTTACAGTTGCTTTTGCTGGTATAGTTGAGGCTATTCCTGACTTTGCAAAACAGAGTAAACCAACGGTAGGTACAAAACCTTATTCAATTTTAGAATTAACTGGAAGACATGTATATATCAAAGATAGTTGTAATGCTTGTCACTCACAATTGATTAGACCATTTAAATCAGAAACAGATAGATATGGTATGTATTCACTAAGTGGTGAGTATGCTTATGATAGACCATTTTTATGGGGATCAAAAAGAACTGGACCAGACTTGAAAAGAGTTGGTAACTATAGAACTACAGATTGGCATGAAAACCATATGTGGGATCCAGTTTCAGTAGTTCCAGGTTCTATTATGCCTGCATATAGACACCATTTTACAAATATCGCTGATGTTGAAACAGCTTACGCAGAAGCAGTAACTGTTAAAGCAGTATTTAATACTCCATATGATGTTGATATCAACGGAGATGGAAATATAGATGTTCCTCTTGGTACATGGGAAGAGGCTAGAGCAAGAGCATTAGAAGAGGCAAAAGCAATAGCATCTGGTATGAAAAACCAAGCAGTTAAAGATGCGGTTGAGCGTGGCGAGATTCCTGAGATTGTTGCATTAATTGCATATATGAATTCACTTAAATAAAGGTACGAGATGGATTATGAAACACTATTAACGGTGCAAGGCTATGCTAAATTTTTCTTAATCTTAATAGTATTTATAGTTTTTTATAGCTATGCTTTTTCTATATATAGAAGAGATAGAAAGGGTGAAAAGGATTTTGAAAAATATTCAAAACTTGTACTTGATGATAGTATCGATTCAGAGCCTTTAGAGAGTAGAAAAGAAGACAGCAAAAAAAAAGATAAGGAGAGCTGATATGAAATCTATGTGGATGGGTGGTATAATTCTTATCGTTGCATTAATGGCAGGAACCTATTTTGTAGCAGGTGATGCTTTTGTAACAGAGGATTATATAAATACTCTAACAATGCTTGGAGCCTTAGCTATTATCACTATTACAGTATTTGTTGCATTGAAATATATTCAACAAATCAAACATGATAAAGCAGGTGGAGAGCTAGTAGAAGAGAATTGGGATGGTATAGGTGAGTACAAAAATGAAATTCCAACAGGTTGGGGACTAGCATATATTGGTACTTTAATATGGCTTATATGGTATTGGTTGATGGGATATCCAACAGCTGGATTTTCACAAATCGGACAATACAATGAAGAGGTTTTAGATTATAATAGTAAATATGAAGCAAAATGGCAAAACCCAGATGAAAGTACACTAAATGCTATGGGAGAGTCTATATTTTTAGTTCAATGTGCTCCTTGCCATGGTATAGATGCTATGGGTATTGATGGAAAAGCTCAAGATTTGACAAAAAGAATTTCAAAAGATTCTGTACTATATACTATCAAACATGGTAGCAATAGTTTAGTTTCTGCATATGCAGGTGGTATGCCTGATCAAAATGGACTATTCAATGCAAATACAGATGATATGTTAAGTGATGCAGATGCTTTAACTGTTGCGGCATATGTTGCAAACGGATTTAAGGGTGAAGGTGCTGATATATTTGCTGGAACTTGTGCAAGTTGCCATGGTGAAGATGGTAGTGGTTTTGAGGGAGTTGGACCTAACTTAAGAAGTTATGATGATGCTACAGTTATGGCTGTATTACATGATGGTAAAAAGGGATATATTGGTGAGATGCCAAATTTCCAAGGAAGACTTAACGAAACTCAAAATAAAGCACTTGCAAGTTATTTAAGAAGTATAGGAGAATAATATGGCTGGAAATACACAATTGACTGAAAACGAAAGAGCACATTTTGCTCTACATGGTTTGAGTGGAATGCTAATAGCAGTTGTATTACTTCTTTCTATTTTAGCATTTTTAATAACAAATGCTATAATAGTTCAACAAGAAGAGGCTCAAAATTATTATAAAGTTAATCAAGATATAAATGGTCTTAAAATGATTGCTCCTGCAAGTGAGCAATACAAACATGTAGACTATTCTCCATCTAAATAAGGAGCTTGTTATGGATAAAATTATACAAATTTTGCTGTTAGTATCTGCTGCACTATCAGTTTATTTAGCATTTTTTGATTCTGGTAGAATCTTTATAGGATAAGATGTTAGATAGAATATTTACAAAGAAGAGGGTTTTTACTCTCTTCTTTTTTCTTTTATTTGGCTTTTTACATGCACATCAAGACAACCCATTTATAATAGAACAAGGCAATCTTATAGATCCAAGAGCAGCAGGGAAATTGTATGAAATTGGTAGTGAAGTAAAGTCAAAATTGGGTGTAAATATATATATTTATGCAAAAGAGAACTATGGTATAGAACAAGATATATCAAAAAAAGATAAGTTTGAGAGAATTAAAGCTTATGAGGCACAAATAGTAAAAGATTTGAATAAACCTTATGTTTTGATGACTATGGCAATAGATCATACACATGTCAATTTATTGATGAGTGATGATTTAAAAGATGTGATTAACAAAGATGATATATTAGATGGATTTGTTATACCGTTATTAGCATCAAAAGATAAAAACTCTTTATACTCAAAAACAAGTGCAGCTATACTAAATGGATATGCAGAGATAGCTGATAGATTGGCTAGTAAGCAAGGAATTGAGCTAGAAAGTAGTATAGGAAGTAGTGGTAGAGTCGCAGGGACTTTATGGAAAGTTTTTATGTACTTTTTGATTTTTGGAGGTATAGTTCTTTATACTTATGCTATTATGAGGAAAAAAAGAAAATAGGTGATAAAAATGATTAAAAAACTTAACTGGGCTGGAATATATATATTTACACTTTTTGTCTTAGGACTAGCATTGGTTATATGGACAGTTGTAAAAACATCAACAGTTCCTGTACAACTTGATAATAGTTTTTTTGAAACAAAAAGAGAGATAGATGATAAGTTTAACGATATGGCAAATGCAAATGTTGTGTTTAATCAACGTTATAGTACAAATATCATCTATAATGAACAAAATATAACAGAGATTGATTTTGAAGAGTTGTTTTTGGCTCAAAGAGTAATAGAGAAAAAAGGAACTCATAAAAACTACCTAAAAGTAGGAAGTAATAAAATCGAATTTGATATCAAAGATAAAAATGGAAATGCAATAGTCGATGATGTAGATATTCATGCTATGGTTACTATTGCTAGTAATAATACATTTGATATAGAACTTAGTAATTTTGA
>JAAYJJ010000010.1 GCA_012522985.1 Aliarcobacter butzleri | reverse complement strand
TAGTACTCTTTATTGTATGATTTAAGATCTACATTTACACCATCTATAACTCCGACCATATCATCAATAACTTCTTTTGATTCAAAACCATTGGTAACAAAAACATTTTTTATCCCTAGCTTTTTTGATTCTAATGCACACTCTTTTGCATATGGATAAAATATAGTTGGTTCATTGTAGGTATATGATATAGAAGCACATCCATACTCATATGCTATTTGTGCCATCTGCTTTGGTGATATATAGTTATCTTTTTTAATATCTTTGCTTTGAGATATTTGCCAATTTTGACAAAATGGACACTTAAAGTTGCATCCTACTGTACCAAATGAAAGAGATTTGGTATTGGGTAGGAAATGATAAAGTGGCTTTTTTTCTATAGGATCTATATTTAAAGCACTTACATATCCAAAGACTTCACAAACTATCTCCTCGCCTGTGTTTTTATTTACTCCACAAATACCAACCTGACCTTTGCTAAGTGAACAATAGTGCGAACACAACATACATACTAGTTTATTTGAATTTTCTTTTTGTTTAAAATATTTCATACTTTATTATAGCATATTTTAGGTAAGTTTGCTAGATTATGGTCAATAGTCGATGGTTGTTAGTTATTAGTGAGTAGTAAATAGTGTTATGAATTAAGCATTTGGAAGTAAGGTTTCAACCTTACCATATCAATAACAACTTGCTAGATAAAATATCACTTCTCGCAATCAATATTTGGTAAGGTAAAATGCCTCACTTCCATCATAAATATTATTAGTATCTAAAAATATTTTATTTGCCATACTTATCTACCCTATGTTGATTATATTCTTTTTCTGCGTTTAGCCCACCTGTAAAAGACCCTCTATGTTTTGATTAATATTCTTCCTTTGCTTCTTGATAACTTAAGTTCTTTTCTTTAATTTCTTGTGTATCTGTTCTATTTTCAAGTTCTTTAATATTAATATTAAAATTAAAATTTTTAAATAATTCTTTTATAAAACCAACTTGTTCAACTGGTACTCCAACTAACAAAATATCTTTTTTATCATTATTTAGAATTATTCCCATATTAATCCCTTTAGAATAAATTAGTTTAAGTATTATATCATATTTTGTGTAAGTTTGCTAGATTATGGTCAATAGTCGTTAGTTATTAGTGAATAGTAAATAGTGTTATGTATTAAGAATTTGGAAGTAAGGTTTCAACCTTACCATATATATTGTAGTAATGGTGGCCACAACAGGACTTGAACCTGTGACCCCTACCATGTCAAGGTAGTGCTCTACCAACTGAGCTATGCGACCAATGTACCTTAAAAAATCGCAGGTTTTTTAAGTCATACTAGCTATGCGACCAATGTATCCTAAAAACTGTAATTTTTAAATAAACCATCGTATTATAGCAAAGAATATTTTAATCTTTGCTAAAAGTTAAGCCCAAATCCATTTACATCAAATCCGCCACCAAAACTAGCAAAATTTGGATCCATATATCTATATTTTACACTTATATTTCGCAAGGTTTGAATATCACCCTTTGGATCTAGGTATTGCGGACATACCATAGTACAATTTCCACACATCGTACAATCCCAAATACCATCATTTTGCACTATATCAATATGCTCTTTTTGATTTTCTTCTTTTTTATCCTCAACATATCTTAAAACTCTACTTAAAACATATGGTCCAGCAAATTTGGGATTTACTTCATAAACAGGACATGAACTATAGCAACTTTGACATAAGATACAGTTACTTTGTCTATCTATTTTGGCTACATCTTCTTTTGAGACTTTTGTTTTTTGAGGATTTAGTATATAGCTTTTATTTTCTTTTATTTTAGTAGATATTAAACTATTTTCTACTACCAAGTCTCTTATTACTTGAAGGTTTTTTAAAGGCTCTACTTTCATATTATCTTTAATAAATACTTTACAAGCAAGTACTTCTTTACCATCAACAATACAAGCACAACTCCCACAAACTCCACTTCTACACCCTTGAGAGAAGGTAAATGTTCTATCAATATTTTTTTTGATATATCTAAAACCCTCCAGTAGGGTTTGCTTTTTATCTTCTAGCAAAAAACTCTCTTTATTTGCTCTTTGTATAGTTATTTTCATCTTACATCTCCAAAATCAACAGCCAAAATCCCATCTATTCTTGAAGCTACTGATATCTTTTCAAAAGAGCTATTTTCATCTGGATAGTCAAGCCTATAGTGGCTTCCTCTACTTTCACATCTACTTATAGCACTTACTACTATGATTTCACTAAGTTCTAACATATTACCAAACTCTATAAACTCTACTAGATTTTTATTATAGACTCTACTTTTATCATCAAGCCCCATAAAGCTAAACTCTTTTTGCCACTGTCTTATTTGAGACAAAACTGCTTTCATATGCAAATCAGTCCTAAAAAGTCCCATGTTTTTATAAAAAATCTTCCCCATAAATTCTCTTTTTTCATAAAAATCTATCTGATTAGAAAAGCTAAAAACTCCATTTATAAAAGCACTATCACTTAAATATTGTTTTGTATTTGTATCGACTATTTTATTTACTTTAGCATTACTTGCACTTTGTCCTGCTATTTTACCAAAAACCAAAGCCTCAAGCAAAGAGTTACCACCAAGACGGTTTGCTCCATGAACCAAAGTATCAGCACACTCTCCACAAGCAAAAAGGTTATTTATATCTGTTTGAGCATTTTTATTAGTTTTGATCCCGCCCATACTATAATGAGCCGCTGGAGCAATAGCTACAGGTTCGTTGATAATGTCTTTATTTGCATATGTTGAAGCTATAGAGATCTCTTGAGGAAGTTTTTCTTTAATAAAACTAGCTCCAAGATGTCTAATATCTAAAAAAACCTTTGATGTTTTTAGCTTTTCAAAAACTGCACGAGAGACTATATCTCTACTTTGAAGCTCATCTACAAATCTTTTGCCATCGCTATCAACTAGGTAACCACCTTCAGCTCTAGCACTCT
>JAAYJJ010000102.1 GCA_012522985.1 Aliarcobacter butzleri | reverse complement strand
TTGTGACTTGAAATACCATTAAAAATAGGAAAAATGATGTGAATTTAAAAACTAAAGCATAAAGCACGGGATAAAAATATGATTTTTAGATGAATTTAAATGAAAAGTTAAAAAACTATTTGACACCTGAAGAAAATGATTTGTTAAGACTCGAAAATAGCCACAACAAAAAAACTAGTTACTTGGTTGGACTTGAATTTGCAAGTGGCTCTATCATATGGCTTTAAAGTAATAAAAGCTAAGTTTAAGTACAATTGCACTTATGAATAAAATCAAAGATTATAAGATAGTAAAAACACTATATACATTGAAATCTTTTGGTTATAAATATATTGATAGTATAGATACTCAAAATAGTTATAACAATACTATCTCTTTACCAAATGATTTGAATCTTTTAAATAATATAGTAAATAATTGTACATTGTGTAGTTTTTCTAAGCATAGGAAAAATGTTTTGTTTTCATATGGAAAAGCTAGTAGTAAAATAATGATAGTTACTTTTTCACCTACGGAGTTAGAAGATAGTGAAAGAATGTTTTATACAGGTAAAGCTGGTGAACGTATTTAGAATATAGTAACAAAAGTATTTAACTATAATATTGATGATGTTTATATAGCATCACTATCAGAGTGTAGGGTTGTATATAATGACAATAATCTAACAGATAATATCAATATATGTAAAAACTATCTTTTAAAGCAAATAGAGCTGCTAAATCCTAAAATAATCTTATTTTTTGGACAAAATGTATATGAATATATGATAGAATGTGATAACTTTGAGCAGATAAAAGGCAATATATTTGAGTGGGCAAATTATAAGGTCTTAGCAACTTATGAACATATGCATATTTTAAAAAATCCTACACTCAAAAAAGAGGTATTTGAAAGTATGCTAAAGGTTAAAAATTTTATGGAGTCAAATAATGTATAAGTATCTATTTTTACTATTTTATGCTATGTTTATAGTTGGGTGTTCAACTACAAAGCAAGATAGTATTAAAACTCATCCTTACCCATCAGCTATATCTAAAGAAAATAAAGATATACAAAAAGGTATTTTAGAAAAAAAATCAGAAAAGTTAAAAGAAAATGATATTTTTTCTATAGAAAAAGGGGAGTTTATAAAAACAGAAGAGAGTGTTTTAGGCTATAGTGGTAAAAAAGAGAAGATAGCTATAATCTTTGCTTCAAAAGTAGTTGGTAAATATGGAAGTGATACAATAAATAGTGTTGTTTCTTATCTTATGCAAAAAAATATAGATTTTGATTTAAGAGTTTATGATAGTATATATGAAAATCAAAATAGTGTTCAAAAATCTTTTGATGAAGCTTCACAAGAGGGATTTAAAAACATAATAGCAGTTTTAGCATATGAGCAGAGTCTATCTTATATCTCTAATCTAAACTTTTTTGATAATATATATATACCAACTTTACATAAAAAAAACTCATTTGTACATAGCAATAATATTATCTATGGAGCAATAAGTTATGAAGAGCAGTATGATAAGCTTTTTAGATTTGCAAATAGTTATAAACTTGTAGAGATATATGATACAGATAAGATTTCAAATCTATTTTTAAACTATATAAGCTTAAAGGGCAAAAAATTAAATAAAAGATATCAAATAGTAAAATCACAAACAAATTTTAAATCACTTTTTCAAAATAATAGTTTATTAAATGACTCAACTATATTTTTAAATAGTACAGTTTTACAATCAGCCATAGTTATGTCACAACTTAGAGTTTATGAGATTTATCCAGATT
>JAAYJJ010000101.1 GCA_012522985.1 Aliarcobacter butzleri | reverse complement strand
GTTTAAATAAAGAGAGTATTAGTTTAGAAAATAAAACAAAAATAAGAAATATAGAGATTAAAAATCCACAAATTGGTATTTTTGAAAGATCTTATGCTTTTCCAAAACTATGTCAAGCTTTGTATAAAGAGGATGTAAAATATAGAAGTCCAGGGGCTATTGCCTTATCTTTGGCAAATGCACATAACTATAAATTTGTACTTTTTGGTGGAGATAAAAGAGATTTTGATATAAAAGCTGGATTGTTTTTTTCTAAAGATTTATACTCTTATGAAGATGATGAATTTTTATTGGTAGCTAAAGATTTTGTAAATTTTCAAAAGATTAAAGAGATTATAAAAGAATTTTAGATATAACTCCATATTTAAAACTAAAATAATGAGGTTGTAAATGGCTTTAATGATAACAGATGAGTGTATCGCTTGTGATGCATGTAGAGAAGAGTGGCCAAATTTTGCTATAGAAGAGGGTGATCCTATCTATGTAATAGATCCAGATAGATGTACTGAGTGCGTAGGGCATTATGAAGAACCTGCTTGTATAGAAGTGTGTCCTGTTGATTGTATAATAATAGATCCTGATAATGAAGAGAGTCTTGAAGAGCTTAGATTTAAGTTTGAGCAACTTCAAGAAGAAGAACTATAAAAAAAGGTTTTTAGGTTTATGGCTAAAATAACTACTATCATAGATATTGGTTCAAACTCCATGAGAATGGTTGTTTTGAAAAAAACAAGCCGTTTTGGTTTCCATCTTATTAATGAGAGTAGATCTAAAGTCAAAATTAGTGAAGGTTGCTATCAACATGGTGGCAATCTTCAAGAATTACCTATGCAAAGAGCTTATGATACATTGAAATCATTTTTAAATATATCAAAAGCCTTAAAATCAAGAAAAATATTATGTGTTGCAACTTCTGCTTTAAGAGATGCTCCAAATAAATCGATTTTTTTATCAAGAGTAAAAAAAGAGCTTGATCTAAATATAAAAGTTATTGATGGAAGTAAAGAGGCTTATTATGGTGGTGTGGCTGCCTTGAATTTAAGTCATTGTGATGATTTTTTTACTGTTGATATTGGTGGTGGAAGTACAGAGTTTACTATTGTTAAAAATAGAAAAATAGTTGATTATATATCACTAGATATTGGAACAGTTAGATTAAAAGAGTTATTTTTTGATAAAAATGATATTGAAGGTGCAAAAGAGTATATTTTGCAAAATCTAAAAAAAGTTCCATTATTACCAAATGAGATTAAAAAAGTTGTTGGTATTGGTGGTAGTATAAGAAATTTTAGTAAAATATTTATGGAAAATAAAAGATATCCTTTAGATGTGCTTCATGGTTTTGAGTATAAATATTGTGAGCATAAGGAATATTTTTCAAATATAATAGATGCAAATAGCGATAGTGAATTACGAAGACTTGGCGTTAAAAAAGATAGATTTGATACTATAAAAGAGGGTGCTTTTATATTTGATAATATTTTATCATATTTTGATGTTGATAGTGTTGTTACAAGTGGGGTAGGTGTTAGAGAGGGAGTTTATTTATGTGATTTGTTAAGAAATCAACAAGATATGTTTCCTGCAAACTTTAATCTAAGTGTTAGGATTTTTATAGATAGGTTCGAGCTTGATAGTAAAATGACAGCATATTTAGGAAATAATGCAAGTAAGATATTTTATGCTTTACAACCTTTACATAACTTAGATGAAAAATATAACTCTTTATTGGTTGTTGCCTCAAAACTCTATAGTATAGGGACTTCACTAAACTTTTATAAATATAGTGAGAATAGTTTTGATTTTATTTTAAATGGTTTAAATTATGGATTTAGTCATGAAGATAAGGTTTTAATAGCTCATATGATAAAATACTCTACAAACTATCTTCCAAACTATGAAGATCTATCTTTTTATAAAGAGCTTTTACCTGATACTTGGGTAGTTCAGTGGTTGAGCTTTATGCTTACGTTAAATGTTGTTTTAGATAGTGATTTTGCAAAGAGAAAATATGAGTATAATCTAGATAAAAATGAATTAAGTATTAAAAATGAAGATATCTCATATTATGTAAAAGAGCAGATAGAAAAAATAGAGCTTCCTATAGGAATCAAGTTAAAAATAGAGTAAAATG
>JAAYJJ010000100.1 GCA_012522985.1 Aliarcobacter butzleri | reverse complement strand
TTAGCACCCACTCTATCCCACATGCCATGTCCTCACTCTCAAATGGCTCTGCCAAATATCCATTTGTTTGATGATCAACAATATCCAATAAACCAGTCGCACCAAAAGCAACCACAGGCACACCACAAGCCAAACTCTCCATGACTGCATTTGAGAGATTTTCTTGTAAACTAGGCACAACCATCACATCGACAGCACTATATAGAGTAACTAAACTTACATCATCATGTAAGTGTCCTAAATAGTGTGTTTTAAATCCAAAATCAGATGCATTTTGTGGTTTACTACTACCAAACACCACAAACTCTACATCTGTATTAATCAACGACAATGCTTTACTTAACTCTTTGAAACCTTTGCGTGGATCACTAGTTGCCCCCATAGCACCAAAAAGCACTAGCTTTTTATCTTTTGGCAGACTCCATAGCTCTCTTGAACTCTCTTTATCAAATGGTTTAAAGGTATTTGTATCTATAGGGTTTGGTAAATTTATATGATTTTTATCTTCCAAGAAGTTTACTATTAATTGAACAATCAGCATAATAGGGTCACCCTTGTATTTGCAATAGTTAGTAAAATATATCACCGTATCCCCATATTAATGTACCTAAAACTATATATGTATACGAAGCATAAGAAAATAACTTATATTTCAAAAACAACTTTGTTGCACACTCGCTTTCTATTATCACCTCTTCTTTGTTTAGACTTTCAATCACTAACGTTCTCATATTAACAAGAATAAACTCTGAAACAACACCTCCTAGAGTTAAAATAGCTCCTGATCTTTGAAAAAATATATTTGCTTCAGAACTACCTAGATTAACTATATATGAAAATAAAAATAAAAATAAACTAACTATTAAAATAGCTGAAGAAATTCTATAAGTCTTTTTTTCTTCTCTGATACAAAATTTATCAATATCTTCTTCACTCATTTTAAAATATCCTCATAAAGTTTAATATTTTTTGCCACAACCTCACTATCAAACTCTCTCATCACTTTATCTCATCATCCACAATCTGACAAATAGTATGACCTATAAGTATATGCATCTCTTGTATTCTTGGTGTATTATCTGATGGTACTACAACATTCAATTCGCATACATTATTAAACTTTCCACCATCTCTACCACTTAGTCCAATAGTAAGACACCCTAACTCTTTTGCTACTTTAAAAGCATTTATCACATTTTGACTATTTCCGCTTGTACTTATGCCTATAAGCAAATCACCTTCCCTTGCCAAAGCTTCAACTTGTCTATCAAAAATTCTATCATATCCATAATCGTTTCCGATGGCTGTCAAAGCACTTGTATCTGTAGTAAGTGCGATACCTGCAAGTCCTTTTCGCTCAGTTTTGTATCTTCCAGTTAGCTCTGCTGCTATATGTTGTGCATCTGCTGCACTTCCACCATTTCCACAAAGTAGAATTTTATTTCCATTTTTCAAAGTATCTACTACCATTTTTGAGGCTTTTTCTATATCTTCCTCCATGGTCTCTATTACTGTCTGTATCGTTTGCAAATGTGATTGCAATTCACTTTTTATAGTATTTTTCATCGTAACACTCCATCTATTTTTCTTTTAACACTTTCAAAGCTTATTTCATTAATATCTAAATTACTTCCATATCCATAACTATTACTTAATTTTTTATAATTATCTATATCTTTTTCTATTACAGGATGATATATCACATGATAATTTGGTGCCATATTTTTTGGATACGGAGTAAATCTACCGTAATGATTTCCGTTAGAGATGACAAATATATTTGTCATCTCTAACGAAACCGCAAAATGAGGAGCTGAAGTCTCATTTGCTATCATTAAATTTCCGTTATAGATGACATGCAAAAGCTCTATCAGGCTGGTTTTTCCTACCAAATCTATATAGCTTCCATCAAAACACTCTTTAAATCTCAAGGCATCATCTTTATCACTTGGAGCACCGCACAAAACTATCTCATAACCAAACTGATTTTTAAGATACTCTCCAATTTTGGCAAATCCTTCTATATTCCATTTTCTAAAATTAGAACTTGCACCGATAAAAAGTATCGCATACTTCTCTGGCAATTCAAAAGGCAATTTTTTTGGCTTTAAATCTATATGCGGTTTTTTTATATCAAGTTTTATACCCAAAAGATTTTCAAAAAACTTTTTGTTTCTATCGAACTCAAACATTAGTTCACTTTTGGCTGGAACTAAAACATCATAATATTTGTCACTTATATTTTTTTGCCATTTTCGTATGTTTGAAACATCTGCTACACTACCTATCTTCTCGTTTGCATTTATAAGCTTGATGATAGCATCACCATAAGAAAACTCTCTACTATAAACAGAGTTCAAAGCAACTTCATAACCACTTGATACTATTTCCTGAAGTTTTTGGTATCTATATAAAAAATCTTTATTAAATCTATCTCTATCAAGCCAAATGAAATTATCTATAAACTCGCCATCAAGTTCTTCACACAAATTTTTCCAAGCAATATTTCCAAGAAGTGTAATAGAGTAATCTTTATATTTTTCACTTTTTTTAAGCACTTCAATAAAGTTTCTAAAAAGCACATAGTCACCTATTGCATCAAGACGAATAAGCAAAAGAGATTTTGGTTTTATCTCTTTTGATGGTTTTATAAAAAGTTCTATAACAAAATAGATGATAAGTTTTATGAGTGTTTTTAGTTTTGAAGTCATCGTTTTAAATATTTTTTTAATTTTCTATAAACTTTTCTAGCAAACCATTTAAAAGCTATTTTAGAATTATTTTTATTTACATTTATCAAATGTTTTGTTCCATCAAAATGAAATCTCATAATCTTCACTTTTTTATCAATTCCATATAAATGAGCTAAAATAGCAGCTCTATGTTGTCCATCTCTTATGATATCTTCGCCATTAAACAAAACTAAATATTGTTCTTGAAATGGATATCCATTTTGCTTTACTGATTCCAAAGTTTCCAACAGTCTTTTTTCATTATTCATACCAAAATAATTAAACTGACTATATTTTAAAAATTCTTCTTTCTCTCCTTGTAAAAACTTATATGCTGGAATTTTATCTATGGAGACCAATTTCATAAGATTTAAATCACTTCTATAGTTTGAGTGAACTATGCATTTGAGCTTTGAAAGTTCTATCTCTTCAATAGATATCTTTTGTAAATTAGGCAACAAATCAGCACATTCTTTCAAAAAATGTTCATCAAAATTTTCTAATTTATAGCTTTTTAAAAAATCTAAATCTTTCAAAGAATCTCTAATCATTTGAGAAAACTCTAAAAACTCTTTGATTGTAAAATCAACTCTCATATTATCAATATGAAGATGCATTGATTCACCAATATTATCTTCTATAACAAATCTTTTAAATTTTCCTTTTTTACCACTTGCATCTGCAAGAGTTATAACTGCTGGATTACTCATTTTAATACTCTTTAAATTGTAAATAATTTTTTATGATTTCATCATAATTTTGTTTTTCTATATAGCTCATAAGATATGGTGTAAATTTAAAAAAAACCATATTAAACTTTTCTGTAACATCATTTTTATTGATTAGATTTATAAGTTCATTAATCCTTTTTATATAACCATTTTGAAACTCTTTTTTATCAAAAATAGACCTTGAAATCAAACAAACAAACTCATCCTCATAACTCAAAGTCCAATATCCAAAATCATCAGTTAATTGTTCAAATCTTTTATTCTTCCAAGCTGATTCTTGAATTATTTGATCAAGTGGTATCCATTGACC
>JAAYJJ010000099.1 GCA_012522985.1 Aliarcobacter butzleri | reverse complement strand
CTTGATAATCTTATAATTATATATGATTCAAATGATATTACTATAGAAGGAGATACCTCTTTAGCTTGGAGTGAAGATGTTAAAAAGAGATTTGAAGCTATTAACTTTGATATTATAGAGATAGATGGACATAACTTTGAGCAGATTGATAGGGCTTTAAATGATGCCAAAAAATCTACAAAACCAGTGATTATTATAGCAAAAACCAAAATAGCAAAGGGAAGTGCTTCACTAGAAGGTAGCCATCAATCACACGGAGCCCCACTAGGAAGTGAAGATATAGCCAAATCAAAAGAGGCTTTGGGATTTTGTAGTGAAGATTTTTATGTAAGTAGTGAAGTAAAAGAGTTTTTTGACAAAAGAAGTAGTGGAGAGTTGGCACAAAAAGCTTGGGAAAAGATGGTTAAAAAAGATCTTCCCCTAAGTGAACAAAATCTCACATTAGAAGTACTTTTAAATCCTGATTACTCTAAGATAGAGTGGCCTGATTTTAGTAGTGAAAAAAGCCTTGCTACAAGAGATAGTAATGGTAAGATACTAAATGCCATAGCAAAAGCTTTGCCAAACTTTATAGGTGGAAGTGCAGATCTATCTCCATCAAATAAAACTGAGCTAAATGGATTTGGTAAGTTTCCAAATGGTAGAAATATATATTTTGGTATCAAAGAGCACTCTATGGCAGCTATTGTAAATGCTATGAATCTATATGGGCTTTTTAGGGTTTATAGCTCTACATTTTTTGTTTTTAGTGATTATCTAAAACCAGCAGCAAGAATAGCAGCCCTATCAAATATACCACATCACTTTATTTGGACACATGATAGTATAGGTGTGGGTGAAGATGGACCAACACATCAACCAATAGAACATTTAAGTCAATTTAGGGCATTGCCAAACTTCTATGTATATAGACCAGCAGATGCCTCAGAAAATATAGAGTGTTGGAAGAGTGCATTAACTCTAAATGCTCCTAGTGGATTTGTACTAAGTAGGCAAAAACTTGATGTTTTAAAGCCACATAAAGCATATGGAGAAGTAAGTAATGGTGGATACTTACTAACAAAAAGAGAAAATGCACATATTACAATACTAGCAAGTGGAAGTGAAGTTATGTTAGCACTAAAAGCAGGATGTCATCTTGAAGAGCAAGGAATCAATGCAAATATAGTAAGTGTACCATGTTTTGATCTTTTGTGTGAACAAAGTAAAGAGTATATAGATACTATTATAGATCCAAATACAAAAGTTTTTTCACTTGAAGCTAGTAGATCTATGGAGTGGTACAAGTTTGCTGATGTTGTAATAGGAATGGATGGTTTTGGAGCAAGTGGAAAAGATAGTGATCTTTTTAAACACTTTGGATTTACTATAGATCAAGTTTTAGATAAAATAAAACAATCACTATAATAAGGAGTTCTCAATGACAACAACAAAGTTTAAAGGACAAGAGGTTAATCTTATAGGAGATATTATCAATGTAGGTGATGATGCACCAGTTGTTACACTAGTTGATACTGAGCTAAATGATGTTGAAATAGGTGGTAAAAGTGATAAGATACAGTTAATTATAAGTGTACCATCACTTGAGACTAAAGTATGTGCAGCTGAAACTAGGAAATTTAACTCTGAAGTAGCTAGTTTAGGTATAGTTGATACATATGTTATAAGTATGGATCTACCTTTTGCAAGTCAAAGATTTTGTGCAACTGAGGGTATAGATAACTTAAGCGTTGTTAGTGACTATGTTGATAAAGACTTTTCTATAAGTTATGGTGTTTTAATGGGTGACAATAAACTAAAAGGATTATGTGCTAGAGCTGTTTTTGTAGTAGATAGAAGTGGTAAGGTAGTTTATAAAGAGATAGTAGATGAAGTTACTTCTGAACCAAATTATGATGAAGTTTTAGAGGCTATTAAGACGGCAAGATAATGTTAAGTGATAAAAATTTTATAAATATAGCAAAAGAGATAGCAAGTGCTAGTAAATGTGTATCCAAGCAAGTTGGAGCTGTTATAGTAAAAGATGGTAGGATACTTTCTACTGGATACAATGGCACTCCAGCAGGATATCAAAATTGTTGTGACTTTTGGGATGGACAATATACCAAAGATCATCATGATTGGTCAAAAACATATGAGATTCATGCAGAGATGAATGCTATAATCTGGGCTGCAAGAAAAGGTATTTCTATAGAAGGGGCTACTATATATGTTACACTAGAGCCTTGTAGTGAATGCTCTAAAAATATTATTCAAAGTGGTATAAAAAGAATTGTATATGAAAGATCATATGAGCATACTGATTCAGAGATTATCTCTAAATTTCTAAAAGACAATGGTGTATCAATAGAGCAAGTAAAAAGTGAAGATTGATAACCATAAATTTTATACCAAGGCTATAAAAGAGTATGGAATAAGTGCTAAAGGTGTAAGATGGCACTCAAGAGAGACTCAAGTCTTACGATTTGAAGTACTTACAAGCTTTATAAAAGATGATATAACAAATTCTTTTTTAGTAGATGCAGGGTGTGGATTTGGGGACTATTATGAGTATCTAATCACAAATCAACACTATCCAAAAAGATATCTAGGCTATGATATGCTTCAAGAGATGATAGATATATCAAAAAATAGATTTTATGATATAGAGTTTTATAAAAAAGATATACTTTATGATGATATTGTAGAAGCTGATTACTATCTTTGTAGTGGAGCCATGAATACTCTTAGTAGCTTTGAAGTTATGCTTTTTATCAAAAGAGCTTACGCTCACTCAAAAAAAGGCTTTGTATTTAACTTACTAAAAGAAAAAACCTATAACCAACTAAAAATTGATGAGGTTTTAGAGTTTTGTAGTGAGTTTTGTGATGAAATAGCCATAAAAGATGGCTATTTAGACAATGATATAAGCTTCTTTTTAAAATCTAATAAGTAGTTTTGCATGTTTTACTAACCATATAGTAAAAAGCATAATCCAAAACATAATACCAAGATGAACTAATCCTATCCAAGCTTTAGATTCAACTATAAATAAAATAGAAGCAAATACTCTACTAATAAGAGCTAGTTGAATCATAGTAAAGATAGTTTTTGCTATCTTATCAGCTATGATTTGGTTACCAGAGTGACCTAAAACTACCCTATATCCAAAACCTATTAAAATAGTAGATAAAAACCCTATAGTAAATATATGCAAAGATAGATTTAGCGAATAATCTAAAAACATTTTTTCCAAAGCTAGAGCAAAAAACCCAATACAAAGCCAAGAAATAGCTATAAAAAGTATAGATAGTATCGCTGGAGCTTTGATGTAGAGTCTATTTGAGATGATAAAATATAGTATATTTATCCCCATAATAAGTGCTACTAAAGATGTAAGTATATTTAGCTCAAACATCTCAAAAACTCCTATTAGAAAAAATCCAAAAAGTGTTAGTGGAAGAAAGTAGGGTGATTTTTGTTTTATTGAAGTATTAAAATAGACTGCATAAAAAGCAGGTAACATCCTACTAGCAACTGTAAAAACCAAAGGAAATAAAAACCACCAAAATATAATAATATTAAATGAAAACTCAATAAAACTATTTAGTATAGTTAGCATAGCTCCAATACCTATCAAAATAGCAAGGTACCAAGACTCTGTTTGTTTATAATCTATACCTTTTAAGATAGTCTCTATAAAAACAATACTACTAAATAGAAGTGATGATCCTAAAAAAACTTTTGAAAACTCTAAGACATTTGTAAATAGTAAAAATACACCTATATTATATAAAATAAAGATAGAGATATACTCCTCTTTTTTAACCAATACAGATTTGGTATATCTAGGTATAACAGTAAGCAAAAAGCCTAAGATTGCATTAATAAAAACTCCATAAACTAAGCCATAAATATGAAATTTATTAAAGTTTATATTAGCACCAAGCAAAGAGGCAAAAGATAAAATCATAAAAAAAATAGCAAAAACTAAAGCAGAAGTAAAAAAAAGTTGATGAGGTTGTTCAATAAATTTTTCTATCCATGTTTTTTCTTTTGTTGCATAAGGATTCCACTGCATAACTTACTCTCCTAAAATATATCTTATGGATTTTAGTTGATTTAAGCTTTATTTTCAATGACTTATATCAACATATAAGCTAAATTTTTACCAAATTTATGGTAAAATTAATCTCAATTTTAAGAAAGGATAAATAAAATGAAAAAAATCGCTATATTTTTTGTATTTTTTACCTTTACAATATTAAATGCAGGACTTATCAACGGTGTAGCTGTTATTGTAAACGATAAACCAATAACAATGAATGAACTACAAGCAAAAATGGAAGAGTTCAAAATCTCAAAAGAGATAGCTATAGGACTTTTAGTAGAAGAAAAATTATATGAAGAAGAGCTTAATAAACTAGGTATTGGAGCAACTCCTTATGAGGTTGATGAGCATATAAAAGAGATTGCATTATCAAATAATATTGATTTAGCCTCTTTTAAAAGATTGGTTGAGTCTCAATATGGTAGTTATGAAGCATATGCAAATGATGTAAAGCAAAAACTAATCCATTCAAAGCTTGTATCAGCTATATCAAGAGGAAATCTCTCAATAGCTACAAAAGAGGATTTGAAATTTTATTATGAGAACAATATTCAAAAATTCACTTTAGCAAATAATATAGAAGTTATGGAGTATTCATCTTTGGATCAAGAGTTGTTAGAACAACCAAGAGGAAGCCTAAAAAATGATGAAAGAGTTAATAAAAGAGATATAAATTTTGATATGCAAACAGTCTCTGCGGAGCTTAGATATATACTTATGGGGATACAAGAGGGTGAAATAAGCTCAGTGTTAAATGCAAATAATCAATATGTAAGATTAGAGGTTATTAAAAAACACAATCCTAAGGTTATGCCTTTTGAGAATGTTGAAGAGGCTATTTTTCAAGAAATAATGCAAAAAAGAGAACAAAATTATTTAAAAGAGTATTTTGATAAGCTTAAAATCTCAGCAGAGATATTAGTTTTAAGATAAAGGAAAAAGATGTTTGAAATAGTAATAGGTTTAGAAGTACATGTACAATTAAATACAAATACGAAGCTTTTTTGTGGATGTGCAACAAATTTTGGTGATGAGCCAAATACAAATACTTGTCCAGTTTGTTTGGCACTTCCAGGAGGACTTCCTGTACTAAATAAAGAGGCTGTTCATAAAGCTATAATGTTTGGTAGGGCAGTGAATGCTAAGATAAATCAAACTTCTATATTTAATAGAAAGAGTTACTTTTACCCAGATTTACCAAGTGGATATCAAATATCACAATTTGAAATACCTGTAGTAGGCGAGGGTGAGCTTTTTATTGATTTTGAAGATGGAAGTACAAAAAGAGTAAGAATAGCAAGAGCCCACCTTGAAAATGATGCTGGTAAAAACACTCATCAAGGAAGCTTTTCACTTGTAGATCTAAATCGTGCAGGAACTCCTCTTATAGAAATAGTAAGTGAGCCAGATATGAGTAGTGCTGATGAGGCTGTAAGATATCTAAAAAAACTTCATTCAATTGTAAGATATCTTGGAATTAGTGATGCAAATATGCAAGAGGGATCTTTTAGATGCGATGTAAATATCTCTATTAGACCAAAGGGAGATACAAAGTTATATACTAGATGTGAGATTAAAAATATGAACTCATTTAGATTTATAGCAAGAGCTATAGAGTATGAAGTAAATAGACATATTGATGCTTGGGAAGATGGTGTATATGATAAGGTGATTTTTCAAGAGACAAGACTTTTTGATCCAAATAGTGGTGAGACTAGATCTATGAGAGGCAAAGAAGATGCCGCTGATTATAGATATTTTCCAGATCCAGATCTAAGACCTTTGGTTATAAGTGATGAGATGTTAAACGAGTACTCAAAAATACCAGAGCTTCCAGATGAGAAGAAAAATAGATTTGTTAGTGAGTTTGGTATAAGAGAGTATGATGCTGCTGTACTTACACAAAGTCTTGAAATGGCACTATTTTTTGAAGAGATGATGAAAGAGGGCATTAGTGGTAAAAATGCTGTAACATGGCTTAGTGTTGAGCTTCAAGGAAGACTAAAAGAGGGTGCTAGTGTAGAGAGCATTATAAGTGCAAAAGAACTAGCTTTAATAGTAAAAAGAATAGAAGACTCTACTATTAGTGGAAAAGCAGCAAAAGATGTGCTAGATCACTTTATAGCAAATGGTGGAGAAATAGATGAGATTATAGAAAAGCTTGGTCTTAAACAAGTAAGCGATGATGGAGCAATACTTGCTATTATAGATGAAGTTTTAAGTAAAAACGAAGATAAAGTAGCCGAGTATAAATCAGGAAAAGATAAGATGTTTGGATTTTTTGTAGGACAAGTTATGAAGCTAAGTAAAGGTAGTGCAAATCCAAATAAAGTAAATGAACTTCTTAAATCAAAGCTAAGCTAATGGCAAAACTTGCAGTTATTGGAGCAGGAAAATGGGGTGAGGCACTTCATAGTGCTATTTTGGATATTGATCCTAATGCTTTGATAACTTCAAGAACTCCTAGAGATATCAAAAACTT